>JAHJDP010000004.1 GCA_018831195.1 Candidatus Eisenbacteria bacterium
CAGGTCGGCGTACGCTCCCAGCATCACTTCGCCAAAGTCAAGGGAGGTCGGATTCACATCACAGTCCGGCGCATAGTCGCCGTCACCGGTGCAGGAAACATCGGCGCAGTCGGTACCCGTCTCGATCGTGCACTGATGAATACCGGCCGATGCCGGCGCATACCGGACCGTCACAAGCTTGGACTCATCCGCGCCGAGGCTGTAGGAGCCGCCACCACCCGTGATGCTATAGTGATCACACGACTCGCTCACCGTGCCGGTCAGGGTGCTTCCACCGATATTCGTGATCGTGAAGGTCTTATACAGGGTGCTACCGATATCAACCTCGCCAAAATCAAGATTGGTTGGAGAGACCGAACAGGCGGCCGGATAATCGGACATGCCGACGCAAGAGACATTCTCGCAATCGGTGCCTGTTTCAATCATACAGTTGTTATCGCCGGGGATCACCGGCTCAAATCGCACCGTGACAACGACAGACTGGCCGGCGCCAAGGCTGTAAGGGCCGCCACCGGAGACGATGCTGTAATTCGGATCCGATGCGCTCACCGTTCCTGTTAATGTGCCCCCACCGGTATTTGTAATTGTGAAAGGGGCATCTGCGTTTTCTCCGATGAACATAAATCCGAAATCGATTTCTTCCGTATCGACGGAGCAGAGCGGCGGATCTTCGCCCACACCTGAACAGGAAACGTCGCCACAACAGGGGCTGCCGGTTTCAATGGCGCAGCTATGCGGCCCCGAGGATGTCGGCGCGAATCGCACCGTCACCGTAACAGATTGCCCCGCATTGAGGCTGTAGGATCCCCCGCCTGAAATGACGTTGAAATCGCTACAAGTCTCGCTCACCGTTCCCGCTAAAGTCCCCAGCGCCGTATTTGTAATAGTGAATGAATCATCCGCAAATCCGCCAACGGCGACCGTGCCAAAATCAAGAGTGGATGGTGCGGCAAGGCAATCGGCCGGCCCGTAAAAATCGGCCGACATTGTGCCTGTGCTGCCGCTGATATTTTCTACAGAGATATAAGTTCCACAATCATCATAAGACGTACAATTCGGAATCGTTGATTCGTTGAATGCCGCATATCCTGTTATGGAGTTATAAAAATCCTGCGAATCACCGCTGTTGTTTCCGAGCTCTAGATCATAGCTTCCGTCAGCCTGTTCAATTGAAATGCCATACCATTTCTCGCCATTCGAGGGATTCGGTGGGAGGCTGCTACAATCGCAGTTATCTTCTCCCCGATAGGTTCCGCCCGAAACACACTCCGCTTCATTAGGCCGCCAATAGTTCCTATCCATCACATCTTCATCCACGTGATAGATAAGAACTCCGTGGGCATTCGGAGAAATGCGGATGAGCCCTTCGTCAAAGCCGATCTGCTGCCGGTTTTCAACAAGCCAATATTCCTGACCTGAACTCGAGGGGTTGATCAATTTGAATATGGCATCGGAACCTGTTGTTTCAATTGGAGGAATATCTGTATCTGGAAGGCATCCCAGTACCTCAACAGGAGTGGCAAAACCTAATTGCATGATACCCCAGGCGCTTGGATGAGCTGGTGAATTTCCGGAGCACTCGCTAATATTGGGGCTTCGGTTCCAACTGCCGCCGGCCATAAGACTGTAGCGGCCGGTACCGGAAGATTGACTACCGTAGTCGTATTCGTCGGGCAATCCGAGAACATGCCCGAATTCATGCGCGTAGACACCCACGGCCGGCAACCAGGGGCCGCTGGTCGATCCGCCCTCGCCGGTCGTGTTGCCGCCGCACTCCGGCTCCATTGAGTAATTCGTGATCTGAACGCCATCAACATAGAGATCGGGCGGGGTTGTGCCCCATCCGTCGTTTGTATCAATGCTCCAGGCATGCGACCAGATGAGAGTCTCGTAGCCGTTCCATTCGGCGCCGGAGCCCGAATGAACGATAAAGAGATTCTGCACCTTTCCGCCAGAGGCGTATTGAGAGAAATCGACATACGGATCTGCGGCCATGACCGCTTCCATGACCAAACGTTGTACATTACGGGGATAAGGCCCAAACCCATTGTCGTGTGTGCCATCATTGTCACAATAGTAGGTGTAACTATTTGGAGCTGTTACCCATCCCACCGAACTGGGGAGGTTTAATGTAATAATGTCAACCTCGCCATAGGAGATTTCATTGTAAAAATTCTTTAGCGTGCGATCAGTTGTCGGATCGGCGCCGCCGCGAACATACGTCGTTCCGAAAAGCATATCGTCGAAAACCGTTGGGGAATACCGAATGGTAGGTCCGCCGGGCGGGTTATCGGTAAACTCAATGAGTATAACAATCGCCTTGACCGTTTCGGTGAGCTTGTCCGGTGTCCTCGATAGCGCATTGACGGATCTTCCACCTTGGGAAGCGAACCGCGCCTCGGTTCGAGAGATTGGGATTTCCTCTCCCCGCTCTTTCATCCGGTCGATGATATCGGGGTCCAGCGGCATAAAGCTTGGAATACTGCCGACCGCTTCCGTATGCGAATCCGCCTGAACCACCGCAAATGCCAGCAAACACACCGCACAACCCAAAACCCACCCTGAACATCTCATCGACGAAAACCCCTCTGGATGTCCTGACACGCGCTGCTTGGAAAAGTTGGCTTTTGTGACCCCGCAAATCCCTGTAATTGAATCTCTTGTTGAGATTTCTCAACAGAAACAATGATGCGGATTCCGCCATATTATACCAGAAAAACCAGCGATTTGCTAATGTGTTCGCACTTTTTCAAGGGCTGGATCTGTCCGTTATTTTTACTTCGTCAGCATTGCCGGCGCAGAGCGTGACAGGCGCGATTGTCAGCGTGCAGGCATTTGTTAGGTATCAGATTCTTTCTTCCAAGTTGTGATGATTGACACCGCAAAGAAGACACAGAAGGTCAAATTGATATACCCCCCCATGATCACCGCGCCAACCGGCGCCGGAAAGAACGAAGTCCCCAGTAGGAGACCGAAAAGCATCAACAGGCCCGGATTCGCCAAGACCGTCCAACGTGGGTAACGACTTCGACCCATGAGAACAAGGACGGCGAGAATCGCACTTACAAGATAGCCTGGCGCTGCTGAAGCCTTAAATACCGTTTCCAGGTAGGATCCAAGGGCGTCGGTAAATGGATTGAAACCGGCTACATTTGCCAATCCGTACTTGAAAGAGAGCATTCGGACGCCCCACAGAACATGGTATGCGCTCCCTGTTACAATCATGGCGGTGAGTCCAACTAAGATCATCCTTGCTGCAAACCGCCCAGCCTGACGTGTGTTGAGGTAGATGTGCCAGAAACCGGCAAGGTACAACATCGCGCCGACAGGCCCCAACAACCCACCAACATAGATCCGTGCCAGGGACGCCTTTTCCGCTACTCGATGGGCGTCAACCCAAAAGTCTGCCGCGCTCCCCCAGTGGCCGTAGAGAAGCATATCCCCCACGAGAAGGACGATAGCGCCAATGAAGCCGACGATTCCAGCGGTACGCCTGTTCATCTTCTCTCCTCGTGCGACACCTAAAGCGAACATCAGCGTCGAAACCGCTGTCTCTGCACAAGAATCTCATGAGGCAGGTGGGGCGGGGGGTTAGATGTCCCCAACGACGTCGGTGTCCGGTTCATATGCTGGTTAGACGGATTTATTGATCTCCCTTTCATAGCACTGCGGGCAGATCCCGTGAGAGGGCCTTGCGCCGGAAATATCATGGACATATTTTTCTACCGAGATCCACTTGCCTGTTTTTTCGCGGACCTTCTTGCAATAACTACAGATCGGATAAATCACACTCAAATCATCAAGCAAACGATCCCGGCGGTCTATCTCCTCTTTGTCTAAAACAATGCGAAGAGACAGTTCGATCATCCTCTTGATCTGCTTGACCAATCTGATGTGCATTTCATTATGAGCGTTCTGCTTGTTGTCCAGGAAACAAACTGTCCCGAACTGCCCTCCATCAGGACGCTCAATGGGCATGCCCAGGTAAGAGACAATGTGCAGATCGACTGCAGCTGCATTGTCTTTCCACTGAGAATCCTGGAGCGCATTTGGAATTAGATTAAGCCCCCTGCTCTTCAGAGTATACTCACAGTACCATCCGGAATCTGGGTACGGCGACGTGTACGCCGCAGGATAGGGGTTGCCCTCAGTCTCACTTGAAAGGAGGATCTCAATTTCCTTACCGTCAACGCGCGTGATCAGCCCCGCTGGAACACCAAGGATCTCAGCCGTCTCGTTGAGCAGGTTCTGCCATTCTCTTAAAAGATCTTCGGTAAGCGTTTTTCGATTGAACGGGTTTGCATCCATGTTTTCCATATTCACTTCCCCTGATTTTTCCACAAGATATCGCTTTGAATGCGGTAGGTCTAACGCTGCGGATTAGAAGCGGCTCGTCAGAGGCGTCTCACTGCATCCGCTTGTGTACACCCGGCAGGGGCGTGGTCTGAAGGAGGCCTGCGTGTTCGAGCGTGCTACTGGCACCGCCGGTCGACGTTGCTCACGACGCGCTACACTATTCCTTCACTCTGAATTCCTGATAGTGGCCCCCCGCCAACTCGCCATTTTCTTTTAGCTTGAACGTGTCCTTCAAAACACCTGTTGGGTCGAGTTGGAGCACCGTTTCGAATTCCTTCGACTCCTCGGGCCAATGATTATGACCTCGAAGCACGATATTTCCGTCCTGCAGAGCGACGACACCCTCTCCAACTATGCCTCGGCTGTTCAAGTCAATGAAAAGAACTTCCTTGCGATTCGGGCTCCAAAAGAAATGGGTTTCGCTGAAGAAGTTGAGCGCAACAACCTCTCTCGAGTATTTCACCGCCATTCCATTCAAAACCGGCTCGAATCGGAGAGAGATGACCAAATCGGGAACGTTGTCGCCAACGTATCCACCCTCCCAGTTCAAGCCTAACAGCGGCTCTAGAAAACGAAGATGTTCTTCCAAATCAGCACCACTCGATGCTGAAGAAAGGGCCACCAATAACAAAATGGCCACAAGGGTCGTCAGTCTCGACATACACTGCATTCGCTCAATCCTCATTGGTTTTTGCCGAAGTTGCTGTCCGCCTCACCTGCCGCTTCTCCTTGATTGTAAGGATACTCCATGCCCCAGGATAAATGGTCAAGGACCATTCATTGTTCTATTCATCCCCGCTTCAAAAGCCGGCTCAACGTTTTCAGCCTCTTTGAGAGCAAAGCCGCGGATGGATCGATTCCGGGGAGCTAATATTCCTTGCGCTCCATAGCTGAATTCATGGGGATCGAGTCAATCTGCCCTATGACAGCCGAGGACAGAATAGGTAAGGTAAATAAAATCATTATTAGGCCTCTCTTCGCCCCCAGCCTACCGATTCATTTGCGTCTGAGACGCCCGGCAGGGTTCGACAAAATAGGGTCGCCAGCAATACACAAACGACCAGAAATACACCAACGTACCCTACGATTCCAATGTTTCGCACTTGCATGTTCCCCAGTACGACACCAATCAAGCCGGCGAGTGCGAGCGCTCCACTTGCGAACATCGTTACTCGGACCCAAGTGGCTAAACGGGTCCCGTTGAAAACTGGGGCTGCGAACAGCATCGAAAAAGCAAAGAAGACGTCCCAGCCTAGTATGTCGAGCGCGTATACTACCGAGGGCCAATTGAACGACATAAACAAAGGCAGCCACGGCTGCGCGGCAAAGATAGGCTGGCGGCTTAGAGTCAAAATGACAAAGTGCAGGCTACAGGTCAGGCCGGCGAGGAGGCCCATGAAAACGACGGATATAAGGCTAAGCGATTTTGACGGGCGTGGCGCCCAAGCATGAACCGCCACCATGAGCGCGACCATCGCTGGCATCATGGCGATGATAAGGATTTCGAGGATCGAGAACATCGGATCGCGTATCGGCTGATCCGGGGACTCAAGCATTGCGAGCCCGAGAACCAGCGTAGATGCGTAGGCGACCAGTAGAACAGCTGTCGCAACGGCCGAGTATATCCCGAGCCGGCGAGCGGTTGCGGTGAATTCTATCGACATGCTGCCTTCCCCCGCGCTCTGTTTAGTAAACCTAACCGTAACGGTTTTCTTGCGTTATGATGACGGCGCGATAACCTCATTGGAGCCAGGGTATCGGCCGGTTCATTTTGTTGGAGATATCAATATGATGAAATCGAACCGCTGCCATATCATCTCAGAATCGTCACATTTCTCCTTATGACCATTTGCTCCGTTTCCAGTTTAATAAAATAGACTCCCGGGGGTACCCTCGTGCCATCGGACGCGAGGCCGTCCCAGCTCACTGTGTGTCTGCCGGCGGGTCGTTGTCCCTTTGTAAGAGTGCGCACCACGCGTCCGGTCACATCATAGACAGCCAGCGTCGCCCGGCCGGGCTCAGGCAGATCAAAGCGGACACGGGTCGTTTGAGTGAATGGATTCGGACGGCAGCAGATGAGTCCATTGGTCCCGTGGGCGCCGGGCTCGGGCGCGCCGCTCTCTGCAGTCGCGGGTCCGTCATAATAAATATCGTATAAGTCGGTGGCATAGTCGCGCTCATCGGTCCAGCAGATGGCGGCCTCCTCCTCAGTCGGCCGGGTAGGATTCACGCCGACAGCCGGCCACGGATAGTCGGAGCTGGCGTTCAAGCCATCATTTATATGCGCCGAGAGGGACCACGCCCCGGGCGCCGTGTAAGCGGCCGATCGGTAGTCGATCATATTGTCATGGTGGAAAGCGGCGTGGAAAGCTCCTTGGCTGAGACTTGTTTGCAGATCCGGCGCCAGCTCGTTGTCGACCGCCGCACAACTCATGCACAGCGGTGAACTCCATGAAGCGCCGGCGTCTTGCGAGTAGATATACCAGATGTCCTCGTCGAGCTCGTGATAGAAGCGGGCATAGGCAATCAGTACGGTTCTACTGGTCAGGTATTCTTTGATGGCGCCTATCACCGGATCATAATCCTTGTCGTCGTTTGTGATCAGCCGCACTGCGCCGTCCCATGTCGCCCCATAGTCGGTGCTGCGGTTTGCAAAGATCTCTTGGTCCTGATCCGTGTGTGGATAAACAGGCGTGTTGTACGTGGCATAGAGATACTGGGTCCCGAAGTCTATATCGGGACGGTTCTCAGACGCGTCGTAACCGCTGTCGTGCCAGCCGATGATATCGGGCATGGCCTGCCAGTGTTGTCCGTGGTCGAGCGACCGGGAGAAACATACGGCCCAACCCTCCACCGTCAACACATTGAAAACCATATAAGCATACCAGGCGTCGTATTCGGATGAGTCGGTCACGATGCGCGGGTTCGATAAGCCATCGGGATTGTCGAAAACATGCGGCGTGTCAGTGACGCCGGAGCCGTCGAGGGCAATCCGCAAAAGCCAAATATCATTCGTTTCCAATTGATAGGCGACAAGCAGCCAATTTTCATCCCCCTCGCCCACGGCCATTGACAGGTTGCCGCGGTCAGTCGTGGGACTTCCCATTGAGAGCCAGAGTTCCCAATCGTTTCCTCCATTGACGGAGCGGAAAATCGCAAGGGAGTTTGAATTGCTGACTTCTCTGGCGGCGTACAGCGTGCCGTTCGAGTCCCCGGCGATGACGGGTTTGATCTCGCCGTTCGGACCCCCGCAGAGAAAGATGTCATCGTTCGTCCAGCGCTCACCTTCCAGGATTTGCCCACCGTTCGCATAACTCACCGTGACACCCGGCTCGAGTCCGCCATCCGACATTTGGAACTCGAGCGATTGCCCGCGCAGACGGGCGAGCTCTACCTCGAGGGCCAGGGCGGCTTCCAAATCCCCGGCTTTCTTGGCGTCATGCAGATCATCGAGCAACCGGGATACTTCTGGGTCGGCCGCTGTGGGCCAACCGGTCACGACCGTTTCCCTCCCTTCATCGGCTTCCCGATTCCCCGCGTGGGATACCTGAGGGGTTAGAAACATTCCGAGGAGAAGCGCAACAACCATTATACGGCGAGAGATATGCGGCACGGTCGACCTCCTTAGCTGGAGTTGTAAATCTTGATGGGCGGGTCGATTTTTTAGGCCCGGGAAGGGCCTGGCTGCGACTGCAAACTAATATACCAAATTTCCAGGCAATTATGAATGATCTTTTTGCCTCCAGGCATTGTTCATAGCGCCGCCAAGGTTTCGAGCAGCCCGGTCTGGAAGGTCGCCATTGACCCGATCCTGTTGTATGATTCTCCCGTTGATTCTCGGAACAAATCATCAATGATCTTTAAGATCTCAAGGATCACAACCATCTCAAGAAAGGAGCCGGCCGATGGACTTCCTGAATGCGGAAAGGTTAAACAAAAGAAGAACTGCACATCGGATAAAAGCCCTTCTCATCGCAGCAGCGATAACCTTTCTTTTCGCCAGTCCCGCGCCCGCCGACTGGAACACCGGTGTCGGCGGAAACGGCGCGCGCGACGGCTACGCGCCGGTCACGGGCCCGTCGATCCCGGAGATTCTTTGGGAGGGAAGCCGTCCCGCTATTGTCTCGCAGCAAGCGGCCTGCGACGGTACCATCCTGGTCGTAAGCCGCATCACGAGCTTTACCATTCCGACCGGGGCCTGGATCGTCGCGCATGATCTCAATAGCGGCGAAGAATTGTGGGCCGTTCAACTTCCCTATGATTTCCCCGGGACCTCCTGGCGCAGCCGCCTCTCGGCGATCCGCGACGGGCAGGTCTACGCCACGCGTGCCGGGAATACCAATCTCGATTACCTCTATGCGCTCGATGAGAACGACGGCTCAATCCTCTGGCAATCAGAAGACCTCATCGATGAGGGCAGCACTGAGAGCCTCGCCTTTGCGCCCGATGGCGATCTCATTGCCGGGAATTTCAGCTCCCTCCTGCGGATCAATCACACCGACGGCGCGACGGTCTGGCAGACCAACCGCAGCACGCCGACCTCGAATGGCGCCCAGGCGACGGTCTACGGCGATCGCGTCTATCTTTGGGAGCCGAGCCCCTATGGGCCGGTCGTCACCGCCTTCGATCTTGCCAACGGCGACCGCCTTTACTCCAGTGATGCGCTTTCAGCCGGAATCATCCAGCAGCTCGGCCTCATGTGCGGTTCCGACGGGACGATTTATGCGCCCCGCTCGATGAACAATCCGTCAACAGACTATTTCGTCGCCCTCACCGATACAGGAGCCGGTTTCACCGAGAAGTGGCGCTACCCGATCTGCTATCTCCCCTTCGCCTCCTTTTGCGTGGGACCGGACGGATCGGTTTTCACCTACTCGCGCGACTACGAGATCGTGGCCCTCGATCCCGACACAGGCGCCGAACTTGCCGTCAGCGATCCGATCCCGCATGGCACGACCTTCGCGGCGCGGATCGCCGTCGACGAGCGCGGGTGGATCTATCTCACCAACGGCGGATTCGAAGACGGCGCCGTCTTCGCCTTCAATCCCGGCCTGACCCTGGCCTGGTCGGAGCCTCTGGTCGGCGTTAATGTCGGCGGGCCGGTCCTGGCCGACAACGGCGCCCTGGTGGTCTGCGGCACGGGGACCGACGTGAGGGCCTACCGCGGTCCGATCTCCGCCGTGGGAGAGCCGTTGGCGTCCGGCCCCAAGCTGATCAACCTGCCCAATCCCTTCGCGGGGCGGACCGAGATCCGTTTCCAGTTGGCGCAGGCGGGCCCGGTGACCCTGCGGATTCTCGATGTGCGGGGGCGGCTCGTGCGCGGCCTCCTCGAAGGGGCTCCCGCTGCAGCGGGGGAGAACCAATCGTTCTGGGACGGATGCCTTCAGGCCGGGCGTCCGGCCCCCGCCGGCGTTTACTTCGCCGCCTTGTCGACGGCGGACGGGGATCAGATCCGCAAGCTGATCCTGCGGCGCTGAGACCTTTCGGCATCTATTGGGGATCTCCTGGAGGAGCAGGGATGGGGGATTGTGAAACGCACGTCCACCCCTTAGGATCTTGATGCGGGGTTCTTCTCACCGCATCAACCGTTTCATCCAATAAAGGCCGCCATCAAGGGAGGTTCGTGTGCGAGGAATCGTTTTGGCCGGGGGATTGGGAACACGCCTCGCCCCACTCACCACGATCACAAACAAGCACCTTCTGCCGGTGTATGACAAACCGATGATTTACTATCCGATTGAGACCCTCGTTCAAGCCGGGGTCCAGGATATCCTTCTTGTGACCGGTGGAAACAATGCGGGGGATTTTCTCCGGCTGTTGGGGAATGGTAAAGCTTTTGGATTGTCTCACATCGATTATGTCTATCAAGAGGGCGAAGGAGGTATCGCCGAGGCGTTAGGCCTGGCTGAATACTACTCATCCGGGCAATCGATCGCCGTCATTCTGGGCGACAATATTATCCAGGACGATATCACTCCCTATGTCACATCATTCCATCAGCAAGGGGGCGGCGCGAAAATTCTGCTGAAGGAAGTCCCTGATCCGCAGCGGTTCGGTGTGGCGGTGCTGGAGGGGGAAAGGGTATCGCGGATTATCGAAAAGCCGAAGGATCCACCCAGCAATTACGCGGTCACGGGGATCTATATGTACGATTCCCGGGTTTTCGACATCATCAAGACGCTGAAACCCTCCGACCGGGGAGAGCTGGAGATTACAGACGTCAACAATGCCTATATCAAGATGAATGAAATGACGTACGACTTTTTAAAGGGATGGTGGACCGACGCCGGGACCTTTGAATCGCTCTACCGGGCCAATTGCCTGGTCGCCGAGCTTCCACGCTGATTCTGCGGGGAACGGCGGGCGACCCGGGAAGCGAGCGCCGCTGGACGGCCCCGTAGGGGAACTCCATCGCGACCAGGATGGTACTAAGACCGCGGACGGCCGCCGGCTTCTCGATCCGGCCTTAACAGAGTTTTCTAGGTGTTTGTAATGGGGAGGGGTGAGGAGGTTTTCTGAATGCGCTGGAGCTGCTTTATTAAGAACCAACCATCAATGATGCCGCGCGTGAGCCCGCAAATGATGCCGCGAGGGACCGCGCCAATAATCCTGCCGCTGATACTCCTGGGGATGATTTTGGTTTTTGCCCCGGCCGGCGCCGGCGCCGCCATCTACTTTGAAAACCTGGGCTACCAGGTCTTCCAGGCCGATACGATCATCCCAAGGGCCCATCTCTACGACAGCGAAGATTATCAGTCGATGCTGCTTCTGCCGGGAACCGGCGCTCCCCTGCTTCTGGAACTGGGAACCCAATCGGTCTACGAGATCGCCCCAGAGGATCTGGATCTTTCCGGAGAGGATCCCGTTCTTTCCAACCTGGAGAACGGCCTTTTTTTCTGCGCCCTCATCACCGAGGAGGGATCGATACATATCGATTCTCCCGTGAGGAGTTACCGGCTTTCACCGCTCCCTCAATTTCTCGGTCCCGCGACACTCGCAGAAGTTTTGGCGCTGAAACCGGCTTATGCCCTCGATGCCCGGGAATATCTGCCGGACCCCGACGCCATTAAAATGTTAAAGACGGTCGGCGAGCCCGTGGATATCAAGGTTTTCTTCGGGACCTGGTGCCGCTTATGCAAGCATCTTCTCCCCGGATTCCTTCGCGTGATGGAGGAAGCCGGCAACCCGAATTTCAATGTGGAGTTTATGGGTGTGGATGAGGATGTCATGGAACCGGAAACCTTGCTTCAGCGCTATAGTGTGTCGCAGACTCCGACGATAATCCTACTGAAAAATGGTTCTGAAATCGGACGGATCGAGGAAGCAGCCGTTCCGAATGTGGAAAAGGAGTTGGTGGCGATTTTAGTAAAATCCTAGTTTTTTTGGCGACGCCACAGCAGTTTGAAGTGGATTCAGTGAGGAGTCGATTCAGTTTGTGAAATTCCCGGTTCGCACATGGTTCGCTTATCTGCTGGCATGGGTCCCCATCGTGGCCTTCGCCGTCGCCGGCTTTCTCAAGGGCGCGGACCCGCTGCTCTTTTCGCAACAGATAACCGAACACGGCGTCAGCCCCGCGGCCTGGTCGCCCGTCCTTTCATATGTCTTTATCGCAATAGAGCTTCTTCTGGCGCTTGCCTTGGTCCTGTGGATTGCGCCGCGGCCGGCGCTCTTTCTGTCGGGGGGTCTTTTATTTTTCTTCATTGCCGTGACGGCGGTGGCCTGGTCGATGGGAAAGGGCGAAGCCTGCGGGTGCTTCGGCCGCCTCTCCGATCGCGGGCCGGAAGCGGTGATCAAAGAAGATACCCTCCTCATCGCGGCGACCGCCCTCGCCTTCTTTCTCGCGCCCCGCAAGAGACCGACGGGCGCGGGCGGCCGGACGATCCTCTTGCTTGTCTTGGCCATCCCGGCACTCGCCTATACGGCTCTCGGTCAAAATCTCCCACTGGACGGCCTCATCACCGGGATCCGGCCCGGGACCGATCTTTCGGATATCTCCCTCGATGGACTCAGGCAACCAGTGGGGCAGGGGCGCGTCCTGCTTGTTCTGGCCGAACCGGAATGCCCCGTCTGCGATGAGGCCTTCTCGGATTTGAAGGCCATTGCCGGCCCCGATACCGGCGTCAGGGTTGTTTATACAATTCAAGGGGATTCAAAGACGGCCTCGCAATGGCGTCTCAGGCATCTTCCTCCCTTCCCGGTGGGCCGCGCTTCGAAGCGCGTGCTCCGCCAATATTACCGCCGGTTGCCTTGCGCTTTTCTCTTGCAGGATGGTGTCGTGGTTCAGGCCTACTGGAATCGGCTCCCGATATTGACTGATTTGCCGGCACCCGTCGCCGCCTCGTCCTGATCACTACCGCCTCCTGATCACCACCGCCCAGGGATTGTATAAAGAGCGATAGATGCGAATCGCCTTGCAAAATGCAATGGGAGCCGGCGATGCTCTTTGTCAGGATTTCCGATAAGTTTAAGTAACTGATTGAAAGTCATCGAGATAGATTACCGATCCCATGCTGGCACATTTCGTGCGCAAGAGAAGGCCAGGAGCCAAGGTTCTTGCAACAGCATGGGGGTCGAAGAATGTTCACACACCCGTTCAGATTCTGGATCCGCGCCATCTTGGGGCGGGGATTCTTCTACCGGACGGGTTTCTTTCTATTCCTCCTCTTTTTTTGGGGATGCGGCCAGGATTCGAAAAATCCGGCCGTTCCCGGTTCACCGGCCGGGGAGACCCGCGTCATTCTCACCGGTCAATCCGATCTCTCCGGCACCGCCCGGCTCGCAAAGGACTCGGGCGATCTCCTCATGGAGGCGGAGCTCCGGGATCTTTCCGGCGCCCCTCTGTCCGGATACCCGGTGACCCTGCTCATGTCGGGGGATGTGGTTCTCATCGCCTTCCAGACGCCGGAGACAGGATGCTCTTGCGGCACGCTTTTGTTAAAGACAACCCCCGGATCAAAACAGGAATCGGCATCCGATCCGATTCATGCGGGAACTTTTATCCTCAATAGAGATGATCCGCGGGGTACGCGCCTTTATGACGCCGCCCTGGATCCCCACCCCACGCAAGCCTCGGCATCGGTGACTGGAGCGCAACTGATTGAGGATCCAGCCCAATTGATGGAGATATTGCAGCAAATGCCGGGACTGCGGGATGAGGGAAGTTATACTTTAAGCGATCTGGCGCAAGACCGTATCTCTTGGAATGAGGAAGTTGTCTACGTCATGCCGCCGGCCGCTTCTTTTCCTGATTCGGGCGGCCCGATTCTGTTTGTCCGCGCCTCTTTCGGGGATCTCTTACCAGGAATGCCGTCTGAGTTTGTCGTGCGATTGTATAAGACGGCCGCGGGCCGTAACCTTTGCATTCCTGAGGGATTGGAGATTCTGCTTGATTGGGAGTCACCGGTGGCGGGTGAGACATTCGCCGGTCCGGAGGAATCGACGCTTGATCTTGCCGGCCGGTTGAGTCTTCCACAAAGCCTGTTGAATGATCCTGAATTGAAGATCGAGTGGACGCTCGATGGAGCGGCCGTCCCGGGATCGGGCGACCTCAAGATGGCTCTCGCCGGCGCGCTGGACCCGCTCCACTTTTCTGTGCCGGTGGATTTGGCGCCGGGATCCCATCGACTCGATCTGGCCGTGATCCTGCCGCCGCGGCTGCGGGGTCTCATGACGCCTGTTTCGGGTGAAGCGATCCATGTGCGGCGGACGATTCTCTATGAACCGGATCGATCCGCCTCCTCCGCGCCGACCCTAACCCAATTCAGTCATCCCCAAACAGCCCCAGCGCCGGAGGCGAGCTTCTATCTTTCCTTTTATTTCCAGGACCCTGATGCGGATGTGACAACGGCTCATGAAAGCATCCGTTGGTCGCTGAACGGCCTTGAGGGAAGCTGGGCGGGCAGCGGCCGGGTGACGGAGACGGCGGAGCTGGAAGGCTTCACTGCTCTCGAGGGCCAGATCCATTTTCCCCTCTCTTTCTACGGGGCGATTCCCGGCGACTGGATCGAGTGGACCTTCTGGGTCGAAGACGCGCAGGGTCATGCGAGCCATCCGCTCCATGCCCGGGTCGAGATCATTTCAAGGGGATCTTCGCTGGCCGCGATCCCTGCCTCATTGCAACAGCTCATTCCGCAACAACGCATCCCGCAGCGGCAAGATGGGGGATATCCCCCGGTTCGTGGCCTCACATGTGATGCAACCGGCCTTTGAGGCGCCGGACTGAAGTTTTCCCCCCCATCCATCCGATCCTCAAAGTAAACCGTTCCTAATCAATAATCCTTCAAGAGGAACCGAGGGACGTTCCCATACCCGCCAGGCCTATTTCCCAGGGGCGATTTATGCTATAATATAGTCAAATTATCGTCTTCCAAGAAGGGAGGGCGCCCCCAAGGGAAATGCAGCCGTGGAGGAATAATGATCCTTTGCTTGTGTCGCAATCAGGGAAAAGGAGTAGGGAAGCCGGCGGCGGGATGGATCTTGCCGCTTTTCGTCATCGCTCTTTTGTTCGCAGGGCCGGGTTTTGCCCATGCCGCCGGGGATGCGACGTGGCATGACAAGATGTTTCAAACGACCTGGGATCTCACGCCGCGCACCGATGAGATCCTTCTTCAGTATGCGCCCGAAGCAGATTCTGTGGTCCGGGCCTCATTGCGGAACGCCTATGGGCTGGAGTTGCTGCAGGATTTCAACGGTGTCACCCGGGTGGAGGTCTGCAGGGTACCGGCCGGGCAGGAAGCTCAAGCGATCTCCGAGATCGTGGGCCGGGAGTATGGGGTTGCCGCCGCCGTGCCGGCGATGATCGACCAAGAGGGTTTCACAAAATATTATATTCCGGGCCGGGTCACGGTTCAGTTCCGCAAGGATCTGAGTCCTGAAGTCTGTCTGCAATATATCGCCGATGCGGGAAGCGCCGTTATCAAGGATCTCTGGACGCCGGGTTACTACACCATCACGGTGCCGGAGGGGATGACCGTTTTCCAGGCGGTTCGAATCTGGCAGAGCCATCCGCAGATTCTCTTCTCAGAACCGCACTACATGATGTATGACGACGCCGTCTATGCGCCGAACGATCCCTACTATGATGACCAATGGCACTTGAACAATACGGGCGCCATCGGCGTTGCGGGGAGTGATATCGATGCGGAAGCAGCGTGGGATCTGGAAAAGGGGGATCCCAATGTCATCATCAGTATCATCGACACGGGCATGGATATGGCGCACGAAGACCTTGCCGGCAATTTGTTGCCCCGGGGCAGTGCGGATTGGGACTTTTCCGGAGCCGGAACGGTGCCCAATGATACCAACGGACATGGTACCTCCTGTTCCGGCCTTGCCGCCGGGATTCAGGATAATGGGATCGGTGTCTCAGGGGTGGCCCCCGGATGCCGCCTCATGCCGCTGAAGGTGAGTCTCAACTCCGGCGAAAATGACAATCGCGCCGACGCGATCAACTATGCCGTCAGCCGTCGTCCGGAATTCAACGGGATGGTCATTTCCTGCTCCTGGCGGATGTCTTCCGGATCCTTCACGGCCGTCGAGGCCGCCTGCCAAAACGCCTGGGATAACAATGTCGTCATGCTGGTCGCCAGCGGCAATGATAACAGCATCATTAATTATCCGGCGCTCTATCCCACCACCATCGCCGTGGGGGCGAGCAGCCCCTGCGATGAGCGCAAGAACCCCGGCTCCTGCGACGGCGAAACATGGTGGGGCAGCAATTATGGCCCCGAACTGGATGTCGTGTCGCCCGGCGTTCTCATGACGACCACCGACATCAGCGGCAGCGGCGGATATACCAGCGGGAATTACGTCGATTACTTTAATGGGACCTCCTCCGCCACGCCGGTGGCGGCCGGTGTCTGCGGTTTGATTCTCAGCGCTAATCCAAACCTCACCAATGTTGAAGTCCGCCAAATCCTCCGTGACACCGCTGAGGATCAGGTTGGTCCGGCCAATGAAGACGGGCCGGGATTCGACAATTACTTCGGATGGGGCCGGATCAATGCCTACCAAGCCGTTCTCCTGGCGATGCCGAATAATGGTTTTGAAGATGATATGGAGGCTGGTGAAGGGGGTTGGACCCACCAGATAATTCACCCCAGTCTCGGATACGGTGATGATTGGCATCTCAGCCAGCAGCGGAATCACACCCCCGGCGGCCAGAATTCTTGGAAATGCGGGGCCACCTCCGGCGATTACTCAAACCAGATCAGCGCCGCCTTGATCAGCCCCTCTATTAACGTCTCGGCGGGGTCGGTTCTGCGCTTCTGGCATTGGATGGATGTTTATGCCGAAGATGACGAGATAGCCGGAGACGGTGGCGTGATTGAAGTGTCGTCCAACGGTGGAGCGACCTGGCAGCCTCTCATTCCGGCCGGCGGCTATACGCATCGCTGGGCGGGCACCTCACTGTTGCCCTTCTTTGATGGTCAACGAGTCTGGTCCGGATCTTTTGACTGGCGCCAGGAGACGGTCTTCCTGACCGGGTTCAGCGGCTCGATCCAGATCCGTTTCCGGCTCGGTACGCGCGGGGCCGACCCCACCGGCGAAGGTTGGTATGTCGACGATGTGGAGATCGTGGCGGATCCTTCATCCGTACCGGACGAGCAGGTTTCCAGACACCTGGTCGAGGTCTTGCCGAGCCTTCCCAATCCGGCCACGGGATCGGCGGCCCTTCGCTTCCAACTCGCACAGGCGGGTCCGGTAAGTTTGGTGCTGCATGACATTTCCGGGCGGGTGATCCGCCAATGGGATTTGGGATCCCAGGCGCCGGGGAGACATCAGGTCGTCTTCGACGGATTCGATGCCTCCCATCGGCCGACGCCGGCCGGAGTTTACCTTTACCGGGTCGTCACAAAGAATGAAGCATCCCAGACCGGCCGTCTGGTCTGGGTTCGTTAGTCAGGGTAATGTGAAGCGGAGATTCAGGGTGGGGGGATCAGAATCCCCGGGATCCCCCCACGATCAGAGTCTCTGTGCTTGACAGGCGGACCGGGGCAGATATAGATTTATAGCATCAATAGATTGAACTTCGTTCCCAAACCGGAGGTGAACCACGGGATTTTGTTAACTGATCGTCTCGACGTCTGAGAGGTTTGACATAGATCGGTGGAAAAAATCCCGGCGGAAGCCTTCGGGCCCGCCCATGGGGGCATCTCTCTAGATTGAAATTCAGGCATCTGAAAGCCCACGGTCTATCTACGGTCTGCTGGATCGTCCTTTCGCTTCTGCTTCTGTCGGAGGCGGCCGGGGCGCAGTCTATTCTGGATCGCTGGAATATCCATCCCAAATATTCCACGTCGTATCAGGTCAATCGCCAGAGACAGACCTGGGATCAAAACCTCAGACTGGCCCGCATGACCCATGGTTTCAACTTTAACAATATGACGAAAATCAAGCAGATCACCAATGCGGCGCAAAATGATTATGTCGAGAACCGGGCATCCGACAAGCTCACCATCGATACCCGCCGGCGAGGGTGGACTCTGGGGATGGATACCTTCATCAAACGGGATAATTCCCAGAACAATTTTTCCACCCGCCGTGACAACAGCAATCAGTTCGATCTGCGGGCGGAGAGAACGCTGAAGCTGCCACTGCTCCATCCGGTGCACTTTGCAGGAACCGCCGGATACGCCCTCGATTCGGATCTCAGCGAGAGGGTCGGCGGCGGCGCTCAGGCGACAAAGAGGGATTCCACGGTCGAACGGGGAACAACCTGGAGCAGTAATCTGACGACGTCGGGCGCCATCACGCCGGCGCTTTCCTATTCCGCCGGGGCGAGTTACTCGGGCGCCGATCAGACCAGCGAAACAACCTCTTATCTTGATTCGGTTTTCGACCGGGTGGTCGAAGATGACAATATCGACCGCCGCCGCGATTTTAATTTGAGAACGACATGGGATCCGGAAAACGATTGGAAGGCCACGCTCAATACAAAATATACAAGCACGCAGTATGAGAATTATGATTTTCAAGAAGAACAAAAGGAGACAAAACTCGGGAAAACGTATAATCTTGACGGCACGATTGAGGGGCCGTTGCATGAAGGCGTGAATCTTGCCGTCACGGCGAAGCATTACCTATTTGAAACCGATTACCGGGTCAAGCAGCAGGATACAAAGAAGCTGCAGGATGATATAAGAACGGAGTTTCGACTCGAACCCGCGATTCCCCTTCTTAAAGGATCGACAGTGCGTTATGAGATGAATGTGACGACGACGCGGAATGAGCGCGAGGGATCCAAATCGTATGATACAAACGACAACAAAACAAAACTAACCTGGGACCGCCCTCTTCGCAGCGACCTTCAGCTGGTCGCGGTGGGAGAGATGCAGCTCAGGCAGGATATCTATGATGACGGAACACTGGATAAGGATGAGTTCCGGACCAGGATCGATGGAACGTTGAATTACAATCCCAATAAACGATTCTCCGCCCGTCTTTCATATCAGCGGGAAGATAAGGAACTTATCAATATCCCGGCGGCGAAAGCGACGGGCAACAGCACCATCCAGCGCAATCGGATTTCGGCGAGATATAAATATCTTGCCGGAAAGAGACTCACATTCGAGCAGACCTTCAGCATGTCGGCCGATTATACATTTTACAAATTTAACGAATCCGGAAATACACTGCGGCGGACGAATGAAGTCAAGACGGTGATCGAGCCTAATCTGTCCCCCAATACGTCGGTTAAATTCGAGCATCAGTACCGGTTCGGCGACTCGGGCGGGTACCAGTACAATACCCTGTCGGGTATTTATACCTATGGCCCCTCTTCGGAAACGCTGCGGCAATATTTGCTGTTGAGAACCGAGTACAAGATCAGGAGGTCTATCTCCCTCGTCGCGACCCAGAGTTATGAGGCCCGGACGACGACGACCCTCTCCACGATGCGGGAATCCCTTTATGAGCGGGTCCAATTCTCCGGGGAGGCCCGTTTTGAACACAAGTTTTCCGAAGGTTTTACATTTAATGGATCTTTTCAGCAGACGCAGAGTAGTGCGGAAGACGACTACTGGCTGGTGGAGGCGAGTTTGAATCGTGATTTCTAGATGGGCGGCAAGGGCGGCTGTACCGCTGGCATTATCGATGCTTCTTGCGATCCTGGCGGCGGGGTGCGGCCTCTTCGATCCCCGGGAGGCGGAGACTCCAGGGAATGAAAACCAGATACCCTGGAATCCACCGCTGACGATGTCGGTCGCCCTGAAAAATATTGAGAGGACCCTGGAGGCCAAATCGGTGGCGAATTATGAGCGCTCCCTGGCGACGATCTTCACGGTCGCGGGGGACCCGACCGATTTGGCTGAAATCGGGGAAGATCCTTTCCTGCAATGGGATAGGAACCAGGAAGTTTCGGTCATGAGCCAGATTCTCTCGACCAGCGCCACCGTGACCCTCAATTGGACGGTTGGCGATTCGGCCGTGGTGGGTGAGAATCAATATTATAAAGATATCGTCTATACCCTGAAATTCAGATGGCCAAATGACGATACGATCTACAGCGGGAAGGCCGATCTCTATTTCATAGAGGATAATGGCCAATGGTATCTGTCCCACTGGGAGGATAAGCGGGATGGGTCGGGGAATCCGACGTGGGGGATGCTGCGGAACGACGGCAGCCTACCCCGCTAGTCGGCCGCCCCGATCGTGAGCGCTCGGGGCCTCCAGATCCAGCCGCGGCCTCGAACGCAACCGGAGGAAGACCACAATGCAAAATCTGAAAGCTATTCGATGGATTATTTTACTCATCATCCCGCTCGTGGCCGGATGCCCTTGGAGTACGGAATCAGGCAAATTGCCCCCACCGGTTACCGAGAAATTCTTGGAAAGAACGTCTCCGGAGAATCTGCTTCACAACTTTGGGCTGGCCTGGGAGCGGAAGAATTTCGAGGAGTATATCCTGCTCTTCTCCGAGGACTACACCTTCTTTTTCAGTGATGTCGATGTTGAAGAGCATCCCGACATTCCCCCTTCCTGGGGATTGGAGCAGGATAAGGAGGCGACACGGGGTCTTTTCGAAGATACCAATGTGGAAGATGTTGAGCTTGACTGGGTCGTGGGTCCTCGCGAAGAGTCGGAATTCGCGCAAGCCGATGTAAAGATTCTTGTGACAAATATTTATTTGACGGTAAATATTCGGGATCCGGAGGATGGTGTATTGACGACGAACATCATTCAGGGCGCCGCTGATTTTCATTTCAGAAAAACAGAAGAAACAACGGCTGAAGGGGATACACTCTGGCATATTGTCGTATGGAAAGATTTGACGACTGTAGGCCCCTAGGGCGGGAGAAATAAATGATCGGCCGCATCTTCAAGCTCCTTTTGATCCTGTTGGCCGGTCTCGCCGCCGGCGCCGTCGTCACCTATTTCGTCATGTCGGGGGGGATTCCCCAAAAATCCCCCCCGACGGCGTCTCATTCCGCCTCTCTTGATTCCCTCGAGATTCTGCTGGACCCGGTCCGGGCCTCCCTGGTCGCGTGCCAGATCCCACTCTACCCCGGGCCGCCGCCCGATCTTGATCCGGCCACCCTGCAACGGGTGACGGGGGCGGTCCATGGTTCGGTCGAGTTCCCGATCTGGTGGGGGCCGGTACCGGCCGATTCATCTCTCATCCGTCTGAATGGCCTTGTGACGGGGGCCGTTGAGAAGGCCGGTGGGCGGGTACTCCTCGGTTGGGAGGAGACCCCTGAAGCGTCGGGTCTCCAATCCCAAAGTCAGGGCGGCGATGGATCGGAACTCTATATCTCGTATTGCACCCGTATCCCCGGCCAGGATCCCCGCTCCTCTCTCTGGCTGGGAATCGGCTCCGATGAAAGCGCCTGCTTTCTTCTCTGCCTCCAAAAAATGAAGGCACGCTGAGCGGATCTTTTGAAAGGGTCTTTTGAGCGGGTCCATGGATCCTTTCGGACCGCTGAGAAAGACCGGAAGGGGATTGACGGCCCCCCAGCCTCTAGCTATGCTGCGTATCTGTGTCTTTTAACGATTGGGCTTCGGGCTGTGTGGGGGGCGGAAGCTCCAAATCCCATCCTGATAACCCGTTACCTTGAGGCTACTTGATCCCGAGGGGATGCCGCGATGGCTAGAGGATTACGCTGGAAGTTTCTGATTCTGATCATCCTATTTCTGGGAGCGATCTATCTGATCTATCCCTCCCTGCGACTCTATTCGATGGATGCCGGCCAACTAGCCGCACTATCCGAGGAGACTCGGGCGTCTCTGAAGGAGAAGTCGCTGCGTTTGGGCCTCGATCTCCAGGGGGGTATGCACCTCATTCTGGAACTCGATCGTTCCCAGCTGAAGGAAGGCGAGGTCGATGACGCCATGGATCGGGCGATGGAGATCCTTTCCAATCGTATCGACCAGTTCGGCGTCTCCGAACCCATCATTCAGCAGCAGGGTGATGATCGGATTGTTGTTCAGCTGCCGGGGTTGCTCGATAAGGAGCGCGCCGTTCAGCTCATCGGTCAAACGGCTCTGCTCGAGTTCAAACTCGTCAAGACGGAAGCCGAGGCGATTCAGGTTTTGGAGCGGGTCGATCGCTCAGTGGCGCGGATCCTCCGCCCGGCCGTCGCCGATTCGCTGGATACCTTGGGCGTCAAGAGCTTCAATCCCATCCTCGATCTTATTCCCCGGTATCCTCAGACTTTCATCGGCGGGGTGCTGATTCCCGATGACTCTGTTGATGATCTGCAGCGGATCTTCAAGGAAGTTAATATCGACTCCCTCGTGCCCCGGGATGCCATGCTTTCCCTTGGAACCGAGGAGTTCAATTTGGGGGATGGCTCCACGGGCCAGATCCTCTATGTCCTCAATAAGCGGACCGAGTTGACCGGAGCCGTTGTCAAGAATGCCCGGATGGATGTGGGGCTCAATCAGAATGCGCCCAATGCCCCCGGTGTTGAACTGACGCTGGACCGGGATGGGACCCGCATTTTCCGCCGTGTCAGCGGCGCCAATGTCGGCAAGCAACTGGCCATCGTCCTCGACGGAAAGGTCCGGTCGGCGCCGGTCTTTAGGGAGAGGATCCCCAACGGCGTCGCCTCGATCACCGGCAGCTTCACTGATGAGCAGGCCCGGGATCTGGCGATTATCCTTCGGGCGGGCGCTCTTCCCGCCGAAGTCCATATCATCGAAGAGCGGACGGTCGGCCCCTCCCTGGGACGCGATTCGATCCGGCAGGGGGTACAGGCCGGCCTCCTTGGCGGGCTTCTGGTCGTACTGTTTATCATCATTTATTACCGCGTCAGCGGCATCTTGGCGGTCATGGCGTTATGTTTAAACCTGCTGTTCCTCTTTGCGGTTCTTGCCGGATTGAGGGGAACGCTGACATTGCCCGGTATCGCCGGTATCGTTCTCACCATCGGAATGGCGGTCGATGCCAATGTTCTTGTCTTTGAACGTATCCGTGAAGAGTTGCGCACCGGAAAGACGGTATCGCAGGCGGTGCGTTCGGGGTACGCAAGGGCCTTGACGACGATTTTGGATGCCAACCTGACAACATTGATCAGCGCGGTGGTCCTCTTCAATTTCGGGACCGGTCCGATCAAAGGATTCGCCATTACCCTGATGATCGGTATCATCGCGAATGTCTATACGGCGGTTTTCGTCACCCGACTCTTCTTTGATGTCGTCTTGTCTCGTAGGCGGTTGGAGAACCTTTCCATTTGATCATCCGGGCTTGAGACGAAAGCGGCCGAGAGGCGATAAGAAAGGAATGGCCTTATGTTTCAGTTGATTTCCCAGACCGATTACAAATTCATGCGCATTCGGCGCCAGGCCTTCATTTTTTCCGGGGTTCTCATACTGGCCAGTTTTCTGGGATGGCTCATCCAGGGCGGGTTCAACCTCGGCATCGACTTCTCCGGCGGTCTTATGATTGAATATCTTTTCAACCAGAAACTGCCGTTGGATGAGGTCCGCAACACGGTCACCGGCATCGGTTTCCAGGGGGCGGAGATCACCGACATCCAGGGAAATCCCAAGAATCTCATGATCCGCGTCCCGATGCAGGGGAGTCGATCGGCCAACGATATGAGCCCCTCGGCGCAGATCCTGGCGGCCTTGCAGGAGAAGTATCCGGGCTTGGAGGGAGACCTCTATCTAGAAGAATCTGTGGGGCCGAAAATCGGAAGTGAGTTGCGGGGCAAGGCGACCATGGCGGTTCTTATCTCGCTCCTCGGCATCCTCATCTACATCGCCATACGGTTCGAGCTGAAGTTCGCCTTTGCCGCGGTGCTGGCCCTCTTCCATGACGTCCTCATCACCCTCGGGGTCTTCGCCATCCTTCAAAGGGAGATTACCCTCCCCGTTATCGCGGCCCTCCTGACGATCGGCGGGTATTCGGTCAATGACACAATCATCGTTTTCGATCGGATTCGAGAGCAGCTGAAGATACGGAGGCGGGTGCCGTTTGAGGATATTCTCGATCTCAGCATCAATCAGACCCTGTCGCGGACGATCATCACGGCGTCCACGACGCTCTTCACCGTCCTGGCCCTCTTTATCCTGGGGGGGCAGGTGATTCATGATTTTGCCCTGGCGATGTTGCTCGGGATCACCATCGGAACATACTCCTCCATCTTCGTGGCCAGCTCGACGGTCCTCGTTATTCAAAACCTCTTCAATCGCGCGCGTCCTTCCGCGACCGGGCGGATCAAGACGGAGGCTTCACCGGCCCCGTCCCAATAGCCTTTGAAAGGGCCCGCGCACGCGGGCCCTTTTTTCATCCGTCCCAGATGTGTTAACTTGATCTCACGGTTGATGCCGCTGGGGAGGTTCATGGCCCCGCCCCGGAACCCGGAAGGGGCCTTCGGGTTTCAAGGACGTATCCGGTCTCAGCCCCCATTTTGAGACGCTGATTCATAGATGCAGCAATGTGAGGAACCCATGACCCGCTGGCGGCCCGTCCTGATTCTCATCCTCCTTCTAATCCCCCTGGGAGAGCTCTACGGGCAGCCCCCGACTCCCGGCATGGCCATTGGACGGTTGAAATATGGCGGCGGCGGGGATTGGTACAGTAATCCGACATCTCTACCCAATCTGGCCCGGGCCCTCCAGAACGAAACGAGCTTGTGGGTTACACGGATCGAGGAGACCCGTCTCTCCCCGATGGATGAGAATCTCTACAATCATCCCCTCGTTTATATGAACGGCCATGGGAAAATCCGCTTCACCGAGGCGGAGGCGCGGCGGCTGCGAACCTACCTTTTGGCCGGCGGATTCCTCTTCGCCGATGATAATTATGGGATGGATGAATCGTTCCGGCAGGAAATCCACCGGGTTTTCCCGGACCGGGAGCTGCTGGAACTCCCCTACGAGCATCCGATCTATCATGGCATCTACGATTTTCCCAACGGGCCGCCGAAAATCCATGAGCATGACGCGAAACCGGCTCAGGGATTCGGAATTTTCGATGACAATGGACGTCTCATGGTCTTCTACACCTACCAGGCCGACATTGGAGATGGTCTGGAGGATCCGGATGTCCACTCAGACCCTCCCCAATTGCGGGAGCAAGCCCAACGGATGGCTATCAACGTGATCTTTTACGCGCTGACCTCCTAGGAGTCGGCGCCCGTGGGGGCGAAGATGGCGGACATCGATCAGGATTCCCGGCCGGGCTCACGGCCGGGCGCCGAGCAGCGATCCTGGAATGAGATTTTAAAGCAAACCTATCGACGGGCGCTCGGCCGCGCCGGGGCCGAATCGTCGCTCCTGGCTCTTGCTTGGGTCGCCCCCTTCTGGCTCCTGCTGCTCGCCCTGGGAATGCTGATGCCGGCATCCCCTCTTTCGGCTTGGATTTTTGCCGGATTAGCTTTGGCCGCGGGCCTGGGCGGTATTATCTGGGGGCTTCGCCGTTATCTCCGCCGCCGTAGCGATCTGGAGACATTCGGCGCCTGGCTTGAACAAAGGGCCGATCTCTTTGATAACGAATTCATCAATGCCCTCCGTCTCGAATTGAATCCCCTGGAAGGAGACCCGCTGGCCCGCCATCTGATCGGGAGGGTTATCGCGCGGGCGCGGAAGATCCATCACGATCTGCCGATACCGAAGCTTTATCAAACCACCTCCTTGCGCCGTCCCGGCCTGATCGCGGCGGCGGCGGGCCTCATCGCGCTGCTGCTCTTCGTCCTGTCACCGGTGGCCTTCCGCGATTCCCTCACGGCGCTGACCACCCCCGCTTCGATTCAGCCGCCCCTGGTGCTGATGACGGTGGCGCCGGGGGATATATCTCTCGACCGGGGATCTTCCTTGGATGTGACCGCATCGGTGGAATCGACTGAAAAGATCGAAGCGGCGCATCTGTTGGTGAAGGGGGCGGATGGCGTTTGGCGTTCCTACCCGATGACGCCCACGGATGCACTCGATGGATCGGGGCGGCCGGCGGGTTCAGCCGACGCGGTCCCGGGCAGGCTCCGCAAGGATTTTTCGTATCATTTCGCCGATCTCCAGGCAGGCCTGACCTATCTTGTCGCGACGGAGAGCGACCGGAGCCGGCCTTATCAGGTCACCCTGCGCGAACCCCTGCGCGCGCTGGGGTACCGCAAGATACTGGAATGGCCCTCTTATACAAAACTGCCCCGTCAATCCGAGGTGGCTTCTCATGGCGATTTCTCGGCCCTATTGGGAACGCGGGCAACGCTGCAGATCACCGCGTCGCGGCCGGGGGCGGAAGGAGCGGTGATTTGGAATTCCGGCGATCGGCAGGTTCTGCGCTCCTCCGGCGGCGAGTTGGAGGGCGGGTGGATCGTCGCAAAGGCCGATACCTACCGTGTCTCCCTCCGCGACACCCTCGGGGGCGCCTGGCGTTCAGAGCCCTTCGTGGTCAGCCTGCTGGATGATCTTCCTCCCGTTTTGAGGGTCTTGTCACCGACCGGTGATCTCAACGTTCCCACCGACATGCAAGTTATTCTCGATGTGGAGTGTGTTGACGACTACGGCCTGGGCGAGTTGGTTCTCATCTACAGCCGGGCGTGGGAGCCGCCGCAACGCCTGTCCCTCGGGTTGTGGGAATCGGCCCGCGAAGCCCGCATCACCTATCCGTGGGATTTGGAGGACTTGGGATTGCTGCCGGGAACGGAGGTTTCTTTCTTCTTCGAACTCTCCGACAACGACGCCGTCCTCGGGCCGAAGATCACCCGCAGCGCCATGTTTACGATTCGCTTCCCGTCGCTGGCTGAAATGTATACCCAGCTGGAGGAAGAACAGGAACAGGATATATTCGACCTTGGTGAAATGCTTGATGTACAAGAGAAGCTCCAGGATGACCTTGAAGAGATATCGAGAGAGCTGAAGAAGGAGACGGAGCTTTCCTGGGAGAAGCAGCAGGAAATCCAGGAATTTTTACAAGACCAGAAAAATCTGGGTGAGAGGCTTGAAGAGGTTGCGCAATCTTTGAATCAGTCTCTGGAGCAAATGGAACAGCAATCCCTCTTCACACCGGAGATGGCGAGTAAACTCCAGCAAATTCGCGAATTGGTCAACGAGATCCAGAGTGAAGAATTTCACGAGTATATGAACGCCATGCAAGAGGCGATGAACAACCTCAGCCGGCGGGATCTTGAGCAGGCGATGGAGGATTTCAAGTTTTCGCAGCAAGATCTGCAGAAGGGTCTGGACCGGACTCTGGAGCTTCTCAAACGGTTGATGGCCGAGGAGAAACTGGGGCGTCTGCAGCAAGAGGTCGAGAAATTGGCCATGGAGCAGAAGGCGCTGAATGAACAGCTGGCGGAGGCATCCGGCGAAAAGACCGACGAGATGAAAGAAGAGGCGGCGGACAAGGCGGCTTCCGAATCCGAGGAGGGCGAGAAGACACAAGCAGCGGCCGAGTCGGATAAAGAAGCGGAATCGAATGAATCAACCGATTCAGATAAATCGGCGGAGCAGGAGAATTCGGAGAGTCAGGATTCCGAAAGCGCTTCAAGCAAGATGTCTGAAGCCGACCGGCAGGCCCTGCAGGAAGAGCAGAAGCGAATCGAGGAAGAAACAAAACGTCTCGAGAAGCAGCTCGAAGAACTCAGTAAAATGAGTGAGGAGTCATTGAAGCAATTGGCCGAGCAGATGAAGGAACTCCAGCGCAAGAACCTCCTCGATCAGGCGCAGCAGAATATGCAGCAATCCCAGCAGTCGATGTCCCAGGGAAAACCGAAAGACTCGCTGCGCTTCGGGCGCAAAGCCCAGCAGAATCTTGCGATGATGTCCCAGCAGCTGCAGTCGGCGAAGGAAGCGATGGAGAAGGACAACAATACCGAAATCACCCGGAAGCTTTTCGCCATCGCTAACAATCTTGTCTTTGTTTCACAAACCCAGGAAGGGCTTGTCTTGGAAGAGAGCCGCTATTCAACCGATCAGTTGGCGGTGGAACAACAGGCCCTGCTTGAAGAGACCCGCACGAATCTCGATTCGCTATTTGCCGTGGGTCGTGAAACGCCGGTCATCAGCATGGAACAGGCCCGTCTCATGGGCGAGGCGCTCCGCAAAATGGATCAATCGGTCCGCCATTTCGAAAGGGGCAGCCGCCAGCCGGCCAATGTTTTCGCCATGGAGTCCCGCGAGGCGATAGACAGCGCCATAGCGGGTCTTTTGCAAACCTGCAGCGGGATGTCCAAGTCCTCCTGCTCCAACCCGAACTCCCAATGTCAAAACAAGCTCCAAGGCTTGGGCGCCCAGCAGAGCCGTCTTAATCAGGATTCGCAATCCCTCATGGGGCAATCGATGAGCCCCCGCCTGACGCCCGCACAAGGGGATCAGATGAAGAAGCTCGCGGCGCGTCAGGAGATGATTCGGAGAGGGCTTGAGGATGTGAATCAACAGATGGGGGATCAAAGAAATGTCCTCGGACGGCTCGACGATCTCGCAGAGGAAATGAAAGAGATCGCCGAAGAGATGCGCCAGCGGGGCGTTGATGAGAAGATTCTGAAACGCCAGGAGAAGATCCTCAGCCGCCTGCTGACCGCGCAGCGCAGCCTCCGAAAGCAGGATGAACGGGAAGAGAGAATCAGCAAACCGGGCGGGAATAGCGCGGATCGTTCACAACCGCAACCTTTGCCGCAGCAAACAACGCGGCGGGAGGCCTTGATGCGGGGTATCCTCCGCGGCGGGCAGGATCCGATCCCCGCCGAGTACCGGCGGCTCGTCGAGGAGTACTGGAAAGCCTTAATGTCAAACCCATGAGAGAATCAACATATACAATAGTATTTGCTGCAGTTCTCGCCGTCGCGGGGGCGATGCTTCCTTCCTGCAATCTCTTTGCGCAGGATTCCCCGCCGCCGAACGGGCAGCTGAAGAATCCGCCGGTGAAACAAGAAGCGGTTCAAAACCGCCCGAGACCGGTTGTGTCGCTCGATCTCCGTATCCGGCAGGCGCAGCTCTACCTTCGGAAGGGCCAGACCGATCAAGCCCTTGAGATTTTAGAGGAGCTGCGTACAACACATCCTCACGATTCCCGCGTCATCCGGGGCTATGGGGACATTCTGGAATCATTGAATCGATTTGATGAAGCGGCGGCCCTCTATGAGGGTGAGGTTCGGGCGGGCAACAATCCGGCCCTTTATCTGCTCGATCTGGCCTCCTGTTATCAGCGGATGGGCCGCGCGCAGTCGGTGTTGAACACCGTCTTCCGTTATCTCGATCTCTATCCGGCCAGGACGCGATGGGCGCAGGACATGGTGGAGGGTTTGGTCCGGCGCAATGAAATGGGGCCGGAGGAACTCGCTTATCTTGAAGGAGAGGCGCGCAGCCGCAGGAATCCGGCGATTCTCCGTCTGGCGGCGAACGCCTATGTCTACGCGGAGAATCACACCCGCGCGATTGAACTGCTGCGGGAGGCGGACATTGAGGGCAAGGCCGGCGGCCGGACGCTCTTTCCCCTGGTGGAGGTTTTACAAAACCGGAATAAACCCGACCTCGCTTTGGCGGTGATCGATGACGTTTTAGCCATGAAGCCGGTGGCCGGTGTTGAAGAAGAGGTCCGCCTGGCTCAGGCGCGGCTGCTCGTCGATCTCATGCGGTTGGAAGAAGCGGTAGAGGCTTACAAAGCGATGGCGGAAAGGTTTCCGAAGGGGCAGATGTCGCATCGCGCTCTCATGGAGGCGGCGCAGATCCTTCGGGACCGGCTGGGCGATCCCGGCCGGGCCCGGGAGGTTTATCAATCCCTGGTCACAAATCTGGAATCGATCCCCCTGACCCCGGCGACAGAACGTCTGCTCGATGAATCGCGTTTGGGGTTGGGCGAGTGCGCCATGTGGGAGGGGGCCTGGGCCGACGCCGAGTCGACCTTCACCGCCATCCTCGAGAGCTCTTCAGCGAAGGAGTCAAGGGAGGAGGCGGCTTTTATGATCGGTGAGCGGCGTCTCTTCAGCGGCGATTTCCCGGGGGCTGAAGAGGCCTATTATGTTGTTCCCGATTCTTTTCCCGGCGGGTTATGGGTCAATGATGCGCTGCAGAGGATTCTCTTTCTGCAGGGGAATGCCCTCGTCTACCCTGAGGAGCTTTCCGGGGTGGTGAGGGTTATTTATGAGCGGCGCCGGTCTCGGCCTGAGGTGGCCCTGGCCGAGGCTTCCCGGATGCTGGCTGGGGGGCTCAGCGAGGAACTGGTCGATGATCTCCTCTACGAGAAAATCCTCTGTCTCATCGATCTGGAAGGTTGGGATGAAGCCGTGACGGCCGTAAAGAGCTGGCCCGATACATTGAGTCAGAGCCCGTTGGGTCCACGGGCGCTGGCGGCCGTGGCGAAGGGACTCACGGGGCAGGAGGACCGCTTCGATGAAGGTGTGGAGCTCTATGAAGAATTGCTCTTCAGATTTCCGCAAAGTCTTGAAAGCCGCCGGGTCCGCCCCCAATTACCGGAACTCCGCAGCCGCGCTTCTTGATCCGGCCCTGATGCCGGGGAGAGGGATAGAAGAGAAGATGAGACGCACCACCCTGACGACACTTATCATCTGCTGTCTTATAATATTCAGTCTCACGGGGCTCACGCCGCCGCTTCAAGCCCGCTATCTCATCCCGATGGATCTTTCACAAATCGATCACCTGAAAGCGTATGGTGTCGCCTACCGGTGTTTGGAACGGGGACAAGAGGTTGAATGGCTGCTCAATTATCGTGGGGGTTCCTTCTTGATCGAGGAGACCGAAACGAATCGGCGGGACCTGCTGGTGGAGGGGGTCGGTTTTGAGCCCTGTTCGGGATCCCAGGCCGCTCAGATCTACGCCACAATTGAAGAGAATAACATGGAGTTGGTTCTGCTTGAGAAGGCTCCCAAAGTCGCCGTCTATATCCCACCCATCGCCGAGCCATGGGATGATGCCGTGACCCTCGCTCTGACCTACGCCAAGATCCCCTATGACCAGATCTGGGATGAGGAGGTCCTCTCCGGCAAGTTGAGCCGCTACGACTGGCTCCATCTCCATCATGAGGATTTCACCGGCCAATATGGGAAATTTTACTCCGCTTATCACACGGCGAAATGGTACAGGGATCGACAGACACTCTATGAAGAGAGGGCTCTGGCCGCTGGATATCCAAAGGTATGGCAACACAAGCATGCCGTGGCGGCGGCGATAAAGCAGTACATCGCACAAGGCGGTTTCCTCTTCGCGATGTGTTCAGCCTGCGACACTTTTGATATCGCCCTTGCCGCCGGGAATGTCGATATCGTCGACCGCGTCTATGATGGAGACGCCCCCGACCCGGGATGCCAGTCCAAACTCGATTTCTCCCGGGGCCTCATTTTCGAGAATTTTCTGCTCGAAATGAATCCCATGGTCTATGAGTACTCCAATATCGATATGAGTGACTATTCAGCCCTCCGGGGACCCCAAGCCGATTATTTCACCCTCTTTGATTTCTCGGCGAAGGAAGACCCGGTTCCGACCATGTTGACGCAGTGCCATGTCAATGTGATCAATGGATTTATGGGCCAAACGACGAATTTCAACCGGAAGTGTCTCAAACCCTCCGGAATCATTCTGGCCGAGGTTGAGGGAACCGATGAGGTTCGCTATGTCCACGGGAATTACGGCCAAGGGACCGTGACCTTCTATGGAGGGCACGATCCGGAGGATTATCAGCATAAAGTTGGAGACCCCCCGACCCGCCTCGATCTACATAAAGATTCGCCGGGCTATCGATTAATCCTCAACAACATCCTCTTTCCTGCCGCTCAGAAGAAGGAGAGGAAAACTTAAATCGGGAGCCGAGAGGCTTACGGCTTGACATCCGCCCGGCCGGTCCCGATAGAATGTGTCAGAATCTCAATTTTTACCCGTGTCCCTGCCTTTGACGGCAAAGGCTGGTGGGAGGTGAGGTTCTGGGGTGGTGGTGGATAGCTGTGTTGTGAGGTGGAGGTGGTTATGGACCGGGGTTTCCCAGAATGCAAGAAGTGTCATAACGGGGTCCTGCTTCCCTTGTCGGACTACGGTCGCGATGGAGCGCCGATCGAGTACAAGGCTTGGGTATGTTCCAATCCCGAATGCGGCTTCAACATTCGGATCGACAACGGCGAAATCTCTTTCGGGCGAACACTGACTCAATCCTCCAAGTAGTCCCATAATGGAAAATCCGTAACAGGGTATTCCTTCTCCAATGGGTAGGAGAGCAATCCTTCTCAATGATTCGTGCCGTACTCTTCGATTTGGATAATACGCTCACTGACTTCATGAAGATGAAGGAGGAGTCTATCCTTGCGGGGGTTCAGGGCATGATCGACATGGGACTGGAGATGGCCCCCAAAGAGGCGCGCCGGCGGATTTACGATATCTACGATCTCAAAGGGATCGAGTATCAAAAGGTTTTTGATCAGTTTCTGAAAGAGACATACGGAAGCGTTCCCCCGGAACTCCTGGCCGCCGGTATCGTCAATTACCGCAGAGCGCGGGATTCCTATCTCATCCTCTATCCGCATGTCGATCTCACATTAATGTCTCTTCTGCGCCGCAATATCCGGCTTGCCGTGATCTCCGATGCCCCCTCCCTGCAGGCCTGGCAGCGGTTGCATCATCTCAAGCTGCATCATGTCTTCGAAACCGTCGTGACCTTTGAAACAACCGGTGAGTACAAACCCTCACCTCAACCCTTTCAGAAGGCGCTCGATCATTTTGGATTGGAGCCGCCCGAGGTTCTTATGGTGGGTGATTGGCCTGAGAGGGATATGGTGGGAGCGGCCCGGCTCGGTATCCGCACCATCTTCGCGCGCTATGGCGATACCAAAGGGGTGGTTCATTCCGGAGCGGACTACGAGATCGATGACATTATTCAATTATTGGATATTATCGACAAGATCAACGCCTCCGTGACCTAGGACGAGGCGGCTCCAAAGAACGAAGTGGTCTTCTCTGCGGAACAGGCGCGGAACAAGAGTCTGGGGAGGTGAGGAGCGTGCGAGTCGTTACCCCGGAACAGATGCGGGCTCTCGATCAGCATACGATTCAAAACGGCGTTCCCGGACCCCGGCTCATGGAAAGGGCCGGATGGGGCCTGGCGCTGGCCTTGTGGCGACATATCGACCGCTTCGGAGCGCGGCCCGTTCTCATCCTATGCGGACCCGGTAATAATGGCGGCGACGGCTTTGTCTTGGCTCGATTGCTCTGGAAGAGAGGGCTTCGCCCCGATGTCGTTCTCGTGGGTGCCCGCGAGACTGTGCGCGGTGACGCCCGCCAGGCGCTGGCCCGATTGATGGCGGTGGGTTGCAGCGTCAGGATCTGTTCTGAGGCCCGTGATCTGGAACCCCTCGTCCGCTGGTGGGGCGCCCGAACGGGGGCGGTCGTTGTCGATGCCCTACTGGGAACGGGGACCCAGGGAGCTCCGCGGGGTCTCATCGCCGAGGCGATCAAGGTCATTCACGAGATCGTCCACCGGGCTGGTGCTCTCGTTGTGGCCGTCGATGTGCCGACCGGCGTCGATACCCTCACCGGCGCCGTCTCCGGGGAGGCGATCTCGGCTGATCTCACCGTGACAATGGCAAACCCCAAAACGGGATTTTTCTTTTACCCCGGCCGAAACCATATCGGACGGGTTGTTGTCGTCGATATTGGGGTTAAAGAACCCAGGCCAGAAGCGCTGCCGCTCGATCTGAGCGCCTTGACGGCCCCGGAAGCGGCCCTGTTGGTGCCCAGACGCCGCCACGACGCCCATAAGGGCGATCTGGGGCGCGTTATTGTGCTGGGGGGATCCCCGGGCCTGACAGGCGCCGTGGCGCTGGCAGCAGAAGCCTCGGTCGCGGCTGGGGCCGGTCTCGTCACCGTCGGCGTTCCCGCAGGGCTCCATTCGATTTTTGAATCCAAACTCACCGAGCCGATGAGCATCCCCCTGGCCGAGACCGACGGACATTATCTCGCCGTCGAGGGGATGGGGACGATTCTTAAGAGAGAGCCGGGGTGGGATGTGGCCGCCTTTGGACCCGGTTTGGGGCGTTATCCCGAGGCCCACCGCGTCGCCGCCGATTTTTATACCCATTTCCCCGGGCCTTTGGTCGTCGACGCCGACGGTTTAAATGCCCTCGGCGAGGGGGAGTGGCCGCCCCGATCCGGTCCTCCGGCGATCCTCACTCCACACCCTGGCGAGATGAGCCGCCTCCTGGGGATCCCGATCCCCGATGTGATCTCTCATCCGATGGAAATAGCACAGGCCTGCGCCCGGGATCGCAAGGCCGTTGTCATTCTGAAGGGAGGCCCGACCCTCGTCGCCTCCCCGGACGGCGCGGTGAGTTTTAATCCGACAGGGAATCCCGGAATGGCCACGGGGGGCTCAGGAGATGTCCTGACGGGGATTTTGGCAGGGCTATTGGCGCAGGGTCTTCCGCCCTGGGATGCCGCCAGACTGGGTGTTTATCTCCATGGTCTGGCGGGTGACATCGCCGCGATGGAAAAGGGCTGGCATTCAATGAAGGCCGGTGATATCACGCGGTGCTTAAGCAAGGCTTTCAGCCATGTGGATCAGCCGATGACCGATTTTGAGGAAAGTCTCGTCATGGACCGTATCGATGAGGCGGCGTCGTTATGATGACTGGAGCTCCCCGCAGGGGTCCGGTGGAACCGGCGCATTTTCGGGCGCTACAGAAGGCCGGCCTCAAACTTGAGGAAAAGGGTCTCGTCTGCGGGACCGATGGCAACCTGAGTCTCCGGGACCTCGAAGGGGGGCTTGTGATCACCGCCTCCGGTGCGCACAAGGGAGATCTGAAGGCGGAGGATCTGATCCGGATCGATCTCGAGGGGCGCATCTTATGGGGGTCCCAGAAGCCGTCATCGGAAAGTGCCATGCACCGGGTCATCTATCAGAAGCGGTCCGATGTCCAGGCCGTCGTGCATGCCCATCCACCCGTCGGTACGGCCTTTGCCGTGGCCGGCTGCTGCCTGCAGACAGCGGCGATGCCCGAATCGATCGTGATGTTGGGTGAGGTCCCCTATGTCCGTTATGCGACGCCGGGCACCGAGGATCTATCCCGGGCCCTGGAGGCGGTCCTCCCGGGTCACAACGCCTTCCTGCTGGCTCATCACGGCGCTGTCACTTTGGGGGAGACCCTGCAGCAGGCCTTGGACAGGATGTCGCTGTTGGAGCACACAGCAAGGATCCTCCTGGCCGCCCGTCTCTTGGGGGGCGCGAAACCGTTACCCTCTCAAGAGGTGCAGAAACTGACGTGCGGCCAGCCGATGGGGCCGCTGAGTGACCGACAAGAGAACCAAAAGGGGCAAGAGCGGCCCGCTCTCGCTCCAACCGATGAGCTGGTGCGTGTTGTGGCGGCCGCGGTATTGAGACATTTAAAAGAAGAAGACTCATAGACCGGCGCGGGAGATTGCAACGTGCCTGATAAGGAGAATCAGCTGTGACGGAAATCACCAATCCCTCGGATCTCATGCGTTTTGTTAAAGACCGTGATGTGAAAATCATCAACCTGTGGTTTACCGATATTCTGGGTGTTCTGAAGAGCTTCGGTATCACGCCGACTCAGCTGGAGGAGGCTTTGGAAGAGGGCTTGGGATTTGATGGCTCCTCGGTTGAGGGATTCGCGCGGATCTATGAGAGCGATCTCGTTGCGATGCCCGATATCTCCACCTTCCAACTGCTTCCATGGAGAAAAGACGGGCATGTTTCGGCCCGGATGTTTTGCGATGTGTTGAATCCCGATCGGACGCCCTATGCGGAGGATCCTCGGCAGGTTCTCAAAAGAAATCTGAGGGGCGTCTCCACCGACGGTTACACCGTTTACACCGGGCCGGAACCGGAGTTCTTCTACTTCAAGTCGTCCGAGAATCCGGAAATCTTGGATCAGGCCGGTTACTTTGATCTCATCGCCGACGATCTGGGAACGAGCCTCCGCCAGAAGACGATCCAGGTGATGCAGGAGATGGGGATCGCCGTGGAGGTGGGGCATCATGAGGTGGCTCACAGCCAGCATGAGATCGATTTAAAATATACCGGCGCCCTCGAGATGGCCGATACCGTGATGACCTACCGGTATCTTGTCAAGGAGATCGCACGGCAGAACGGCGTCTATGCCACCTTCATGCCGAAACCCCTGGTGGATCAGAACGGCAGCGGGATGCATATCCACCAATCCCTTTTCCGGAATGGAGAGAATGCCTTCCATGACGCCGGGGCGGAATACAATCTTTCGTCCATCGGACGCGGCTTTATGGCCGGACTGCTCCACCACTGCCAGGAGATTGTCGCCGTTACGAATCAGTGGGTGAATTCGTACAAGCGTCTGGTGCCTGGATATGAAGCTCCGGCCTATGTCGCCTGGGGACAGAGAAACCGGTCGGCTTTGATTCGTGTTCCAATGTACAAGCCGGGCAAAGAGAAGGCGACACGGATTGAGTTCCGGTGCCCCGATTCCGCCTGCAATCCCTATCTGGCCTTTTCGGTCATGCTGGCGGCGGGTATCGCTGGTATCAAGAATGGGTACGAGCTTCCGGCGGCGATCGAGGAAGACATCTTCCATATGAGCCCGGCCGAGCGCGAGGAGAAGGGTATCAAATCTCTCCCTGGAAGTCTCTATGCGGCGATCCATGCCGCCGAGAACAGCCAGCTGGTAAAGGAGTCTCTCGGCGATCAGCTCTTCGAGAGGTTCCTGGCCAATAAGAGGATCGAATGGGACTCTTACCGGGTCGCGGTGACCGATTACGAGCTGAAGAAATATCTCCCGATTCTCTAATCTCCTGATCGGCAGACCTCCCCGGAACCTGCGGGGAGGAGGCTCAAAAGACTCCTTGGATAGGATCAGAAAAAGGCACCTTAGTAAGTCCTATGCAAGCCTCATGCATGCCTCGCGGGCATCGGGTTGCCACTTGACCCGCCCCCGATGCCTCTATATATTGCTCTTAAGTAAAGCCTCTTTCCGCGCCGGGGCGGATGCGGGGCTGGGGGAGGGAGGCAGGGCTTTGCCGCCGATTCATGGGGTAGATATTCCCAATTATTCCCCAAACCATCGTAAATCGGGTTTCATGCCAAAGAGATCATGTGCCAGGGGGGCTCGCATGGGCACCGACGCGGGATATCGGAAACGGCGTCCCCACGGGGGGAAGATTGTCATGGGGCTGGCTCTTATGGCCGCCATGCTGGGGCTCCTTCCGTCCTGTACACGCTACGTTGTCAAAGATGCCGCTGATATAGAGGTTCAGGAGAAGGTTCTTATAACCTTCAATAATGGTGACCAGCTTCGCGGCCGGTTGGGTCTGGATGAGTGGGTCGATCTCACGATCGGTGGGATCGTCTACAGGGGCCGGATCGATGACCTCAATAGCGAAGAGATCCTCATCGGCGATGCGGTGCCGGTCAGGGTTGTGGGAAATTTTATTTATGAATTCCGCCGGCTGGAAGATGCGCGGATACAAGCGACCGAAGAGGTTGCGACGCATACCCTGCTCCGTAGCGAGATCCAGCAGGTCCAAATGATTAAAATTGATGGACCGAAGTTGGCGAGACGGGTTTCTTTTTGGTCTTTTTTGGGGGTTGGACTTCTCCTGCTGTTTAGGGAGCATTCTTAAAGAGGTTGTATCCAGTGAAAAAGGAAACACGTGGTCCGGCATATAAAATGAGTTGGGCGGTTTTGCTTTGTCTTGTCATCTTTTCCTTCACAGCCATTGAAGTCAGCCCGGTCCACGGTCAACAGCGAGTCGTCATCGATGTCGGCACATTCGATTTCACAACCCTCAGCATTATCTATCCCCAATTCGTTTTTCGCCCGATCGACGATACGTCTCCCCGCGTCGGCGCCCGCGCGATGGGGATGGGAGGCGCCTATCTCGCCGAGGCCAAGGGGGCCGAGGCCTTGGGGTGGAATCCGGCGCTCCTCGCCTTTTCACCGGAGAACAGCCTGGTGGCTGATGTCTTTTCGAAATCCTCATCGAGTACCGCTTCAAGTTACCCCCTTGGTTTTACATTTCCCGATACGCCCCCCATGTTTATCACCAGTTATAAAGAGAATCTGAAGAGCCAGACCCGGTTCGGTTTCATTGGGATTTCCGGCAAAGTCATGGATCTGGCCTCCAGACCGGTCGTGGGCGGCATCGCCTACCGCCGGCATACCGACGTGATCTTCCCTGAGGAAATGATCGCTGAGTTGCTCTATCAGGAGGGAGCGGGGATCCCGATCGTCGCCGCAAATGATCTGGTTGAAGACGGCGCGATCGAGGCGGCCACATTCGGTGTCGGATATGAAGTTCTTCCACATTTCGGCCTCGGAGCCAGCTTCAATCTCCTCACCGGCCGGCTGCGGTCCCATATGGCGACCCTGCGAAATGTCTCCGGTCTTCCTCTCGACCCGGGTAATGGGCATTTCAATCTCGATTATAAGGGGATCAGTTTTGAGGCGGGCGCTCATGCGGATTTGGGGCGGGTAAGCCTCGGCGGATGGATCGGTTTGCCGCACACGATCGAGGTGTCCGGCGGATCTTTCTCATTCCAAGCGCTGGAAGTTCCCGGACAGCCCCCGACGCTCATCATCGGCCGGATGGGAGGTTATGATCTCGAGGTGCCTCTCTCTTTCAGTCTTGGGGCAGGGGTTGATCTGCTGCCGGGCCTTCTGGCCACGGCGGATTTCAATGTGCGGTCATGGGGTGATGCGAAGGTCAAATATCATAGTCCCGAGGTCCGCGCCATGGTGACCGCATCGGAGGTTTATCCCGCTTATAATGTCGAGTCATTCCATATTGGGATGGAGTACCGTCTTTTAAACAAGTCCTGGTATTCCCTTCCGGTTCGGGCCGGATATTCAAATGTCCCGCTTTCGATGGCCAATGTTGACGGAAACGATGTCCGAGAAGTCAATACAGTCCCCAATGGAGACGGCACGTTCACGGCGGGCGACGGAGATCCTATCTTCTTCGGAAGCCAGGTCAAATCGAAAGCCTGGAGCCTGGGCGCCTCCCTTGAGATGAGCGATATCACCTTCCATATGGGCTTTGAAAGCAGATCGTATGAGCTCCACCGCTTCTTTTTCGAGTCATCAGGACCCCTTAGCGGCGACTACATGGTGAATCCCGATATGGCAACACCCCTGATTAAGCGGATCGTCAACACACTGAGAATCTCCGGGGAATTCAGATTCTAATCCATTCTGCGGATGGCCCCCACTCGTCATCTTTTTGTCTCCCTTACCGGTATTCCATGTGTACAAAGTACCCATCCTAATCCATTGGGAAATAATCGATTATATGTTTGTGCCCCCGGGTGACACCTGATGTCCCTCGATCCCCCCGAAGCAACAAGACTGCCTCGACGCGGCGAACTCTGACAATTTGGTCTAACCTTATGTTTTATAACATGTTACTTAAATTTTCGGGATGTCTATCTTTTGGCATAAACCTTGCCTTACATAAAGAGTGAAACTAGGAAGTGTGTGTCGGTCGCGGTTCTGTTAACCCAACCCCGGCAGAGATGCGTGACCAGACGGAGGGCCCGTCGAATTACGCTTCGCGACCGACACCCGCTTGTTCAAAGGTTTTAAAGGATCTGAAAAGGCTGCTATCTTACAGTTGTTCCCGATGGGGAGCCTGGCGCCATTGCTGGTAGCGGGTGACTCCAGCAAGGACCTGGGGAAGGCGGCTTTTTCAATGCCCTCGTCTTTGAGCCTCCCATACATTGCACCCCGTCGGCTTGGCGATCGATTCATTCTTTGTCTTTAACAATAGAGGAGGTCGTTAACCGTGAGCTTTCAGGAGAAAGAAAGTTCCGAAAAAAGGGTGTGGGGCGCCGGCGCCTACTTTCTTGGGGCGGTTGGGGCTGTCGTGGTTCTTCTTGTCCGGCGGGAACCCTTCTGCCGGTTTCATGCGGTTCAATCGATTATCACGACGGTTGTTCTTTTTCTGGTGGGTCTATTGTTAAAAGGGCTTGCCTATCTTCCGATCTTTGGCTTCCTCTATGGCTTCCTCTTCCGGCTTTTCCAGGTCGGCGTTTTTGCGCTCTGGATCTTTCTGATGTTTCAAGCCTGGCGGGGACGGCAGTATCGGTTGCCCTATATCGGTTCATGGGCCGAGGATTCAGCCGGACCGCAGGAAAACCCCAAGCCGGTTCCACTCGATGCAAGGGAACGCCCGGCTGATGCGACGGCCACGCCGCGGGATGATGCGGACGTTACGAAATAGATAGGGCTCAAAAAAGGGGAAGGGTCCCAAATCGGGGGGTGATTTGAGACCCTGGGGCTTTGCTGCAACCATGGAGACATCAATTAATGCATCCAATGATTGATACGATACGATCCCCGATTGGTTCCTAGGATTCCCGGAGTTTCAGACTATTTTTATGAGTTAGGATAAGGGTGCCGGATTTTCCCATGGCTCTTCCGGATCTTTCAGGATGAGATGAACCTCACGAGCCCAGAGAAAGAGCAAATCACTCAATCGGTTGAGATAGATGATGATGCCGGGGGGAACCGGTTCCTCCCGATGGAGGGAGATGAGACGCCGCTCAGCCCGGCGGCAGAGGGTCCGGCTGCTGTGGAGGAAGGCGGCGGCGGGCGGGCCGGCTGGGCGGATGAACTGCCGCAGCCGCGGGAGTTTGGCCTCCAACTCGTTAATACGTTTCTCGAGCCTCGCGATGGATCGATCCGCTTCCGGCCAGAGGGTTTCCGAACCGGGTACCGGTTGTTTGGAGATCACGGCGCCCATGCTCAGGAGATCATCCTGAACCCGCCCCAGGTCGGATTTGGTTTCCGATAGAGATCCCGGCAGGTGAGCTCTGACAAGGCCGAGGCCTGCGGCGAGTTCATCGAATTGCCCGCAGACCTCTATCCTGAGATGATCCTTGGGAACCCGGCGACCTCCCTGGAGGTCGGTTTCCCCGCCGTCACCCCGTCCTGTTGAAATGCTCATGAACAACCACTGGAGCTTCCGCAGTTTAAACATTTATAGCAGGAAGCGCTGCGGATCATCATGGAGCCGCAATCGGTGCAGATCGGCGCGTCGGATTGAGCGACAAAGGTCGGATTGTCCTGTAGGAAAGTGGAGCTCTCCCCAAGAAGACCGTCGATGTCCCGGGATCCGCCGTTGTTGTTCTGTCCGTGATTCGACTCGGTATGTTTGACCTTGAATCGGTTGGCTTCATCTTCCGGCAGGAATTTCAAGGCGAGCCACCGGAAAATATAATCCACGACCGATTTTGCAAACCGAATATCCGGGTGAGTCGTCATCCCGGAAGGCTCAAAGCGGACATGGCTGAACTTTCTCACCAAGACCCTCAGGGGCACACCGTACTGAAGAGAGAGGGAGATGGTCGTGGCGAAGGAATCCATGACTCCTGAGAGTGTTGAACCTTCTTTGGACATGACGATGAAGATTTCTCCCGGTGTCCCATCCTCGAACATTCCGACCGTCAGATATCCCTTGTGCCCACCGATTGTAAATTTATGTGTCAGGGCCTGGCGCTCTTCCGGCAGTTGGCGGCGATAAGGAACGCGAGGCTGTTCACGCGTGCTGCTCTTGCTGTCCTTCCCGGTTGTTAGAGGTTGGACCGATTTGGAACCGTCCCTGTAAATGGCAACCGATTTCAATCCAAGCTTCCAAGCCTCGATGTAGGTCTGGGCGATCTCGTCCACCGTCGCTGTTTCAGGGAGATTCACCGTTTTACTGATGGCGCCGCTGATGAAGGGCTGCACCGCGCTCATCATATGGAGATGTCCCATATAATCGATGAAACGCTTGCCGTTGATGGGCTGGAAAGCGCAGTCGAAGACAGGGAGGTGTTCCGATTTCACCTCCGGGCTCCCCTCGATGGTTCCTTGTTCATCGATATACTTCAGAATCGAGCCCACCGTTTCAGGAGAATAACCCAGTCTTTCGAGGGCGTGGGGTACGGTCTGATTTACGATCTTCAACATTCCACCGCCGACCAGTTTCTTGTACTTAACCAAGGCTATGTCCGGTTCGACGCCGGTCGTGTCGCAATCCATCATGAAGGCGATCGTGCCGGTGGGCGCCAACACGGTAACCTGCGAATTGCGGACACCGGCGGTTTCAGCGAGTGAAATGGCGTTGTCCCAGGCTTCGGTCGCCGAGGCGAGAAGTTCGCTGGGAACGAGCCGCGCATTGATCTTATCGAGTTGGTACCGGTGTTTCCGAATAACCCGGATCTGAGGTTCGCTGTTCTTGGCAAAAGCCGGATAGGGACCGAGTTTCTCCGCCAGCTCACCCGATACTTCGTAGGCATGGCCGCTCATCAAGGCGGTGATTGTCGCCGCCCAAGCGCGCCCTTCATCGGAATCATAGGGCAGCCCCAGCGTCATCAGCAGGGCGCCTAGATTCGCGAAGCCTAAACCCAGTTGGTGGCAATCCCGTGAATTTTGCGTGATCTTCGCCGTGGGATACGATGCGTTATCGACAAGGATATCCTGCGCGATGATCATCACCCGCACCGCATGCCGGAACTGTTCAATAAGGAAGTTTCCATCCTCATCCAGGAACTTGGTCAGGTTGATGCTGGCGAGATTACAGGCCGAGTCATCGAGATGCATATACTCCGAACAGGGATTGCTGGCGTTGATTCGGCCCGAATTGGGGCATGTATGCCAATCATTGATCGTGGTATCGAATTGGATGCCCGGATCGCCGCAGTGCCAAGCCGCCTCGGAGATGAGACGAAGAAGTTCCTTCGCCTTAATCCGTTCAATCCGCTCACCCGTGGTGACCGCCTTCAATTCCCAATCCTCATCGTTGAGGGCGCGTCGCATGAATTCATCTGAGACGCGGACGGAATTGTTGGCGTTTTGAAAAAAGACCGAGCTGTAAGCATCGCCGTCGATCGAGGGATTGTATCCGGCTTCGATCAACTTATGGGCTTTCTCCTCCTCCTTCCACTTACAGACGACAAACTCCTCGATGTCAGGATGATCGGCGTTAAGCACCACCATCTTCGCGGCCCGTCGCGTTTTTCCGCCCGACTTGATCACTCCGGCGGAGGCGTCGGCGGCGCGCATAAAGGAGACCGGTCCGGAGGGTGTGCCGCCGCCTGAAAGGGGTTCCCTCGAGGAGCGGATCGGGGAGGCGTTCACACCTGATCCCGAACCGTGTTTGAAAATCATTCCCTCTTTGCGATACCACTCCAAAATGGAATCCATGGTGTCTTTTACAGAGAGGATAAAACAGGCTGAACATTGCGGTTTGGCTTCAATGCCGACATTGAACCAAACCGGCGAGTTGAAAGAGGTGTGCTGGGTGACCAGAAGATAGTGCAACTCATCCCGGAAGGCCGAGGCATCACTTTCTCTGTCGAAATACCCATCGCGAATGCCCCAATCAGCGATCGTGTTCGCAACCCTGCCGATCATCTGCTTGACGCTTTTCTCGCGTTGCGGCGTTCCCAGCGCGCCGCGAAAATATTTTGAAACCACAACATTTGTCGCCATCTGCGACCAGAACTCCGGCACTTCGACATTCTTTTGGTCAAAGATGACCTCGCCGGATTCATTGGTCAATGTGGCGGAACGGATGTCCCAGGTTATTGTATCAAAAGGGTGTAACCCCTCTTTTGTAAAAAGGCGCCGGAAGGTTAAGCCCTTCCCCGTCCGACAGATCTCGACTCCTTCCCTGGATGAAGCCATAGACTGTGTGGATGGAGCTTCGGTGCGTGGCGCTTGCGGTTTCAACATTCGTTCCTCCTTGTCCGCCCACGGCATGAAAAACTCATGTCCCATGCCGCAAAAAGTATACCGCAAGAGAAGCTCAAATGAAAATATATACACAATATCTAGTGGTGCAGAGGTGATGCTAACCCTAGGTCTTGTGTTCGTCAACACGATTCGAGAGAAGCCTCGATGTTTTCTTTTTTTGTCATCGATAACCGATCGACCCGGCGGTCAGCCGGGTCGATATCGAAAAATATGGATATATGCAGGGTGTTTTTTAAGGCTGGATCCTATCGATTGATGGGGCCGGATTGCAGCAGCGAAATAAACTTCTCAATGACTTGGCTTCTCTCACGACCCCGCTTTACCAGGACGCCCAAGGGGCGCTCGAAGTCATCGCCTTCCAGTCGAACCACCTTAAGGGTTTTCGCCTTTTGCTCGTTTTGAACCGTGGCTGAAGGCACGATGCTTACACCTGCATCGATTTCCACGGCCCGCTTGATGGTCTCAATATTGTCTAACTCCATGACCATTCTGACATTCACATGGGCGGCGCGGAGCAGGCGGTCAATAGATCGTCTCGTTGGAATATCCTTCTCAAAACCGACGAAGTTAAGCCCGCTCAACAACTTTATGTCGATGGCGACTTCATTGGCCATGGGGTGATCCGGATGGCAGATCAACACCAGTTCATCTGATTTGAAGGGAAGGACCTCAATGCCGGGACGGCCGACCGGATAGGCGACAATCCCCAGATCAACAACATTGCCAATGAGATCGTCATAGATCTTGTTAACCCTTGTATATTCTACATGGATGGATGCGGAGGGATACCGCTTGATGAATTCCGTGATGTAAGGGGGGAGTTCGTGGAGCCCCACACTATAGATCGTGGCGACTTTCAGTGAGCCCGTGATGATCTGGCTCAGGATTTGCAACCGGTTCTCCATCACTCGAAAACGATCTTGGATCTCCTTGGCCCCTTCGTAGAAAATCCGGCCGGCCTCTGTGGGAGCCAGGTTTCTTTTTCCCCTTTCGATCAGCCGCTTCCGGTATTTCTCTTCGAGTCCCCGGATCTGCTGACTGACCGCGGATTGGGAGATACCATTGAGACTGGCCGCACGTGAGAAGCTTTGAGTTTCTATGACATCACAAAAAATCTTCAGGGATTCAATCTGCATACATCACCTCATCTGAGAGGGGGGTCATTAGGGTGTCTAATCGCGCATTACTTCTTCCATATCACCAACTGATATACTGTTATAAGGAAAACGTCAACACAGAATTTCATTTTCTTTCGAATCAGAAGAGTAAAAAGTTTGTGGTCATCCCACCAAGCTTCCCCTGGGGAATCCCCCTCTGGTGGAATTCCCCCCTTCCCGGTGCTGAAGGAAACGGTTATGTTATCTAGTCGTTACGGGGGATCGCCCCATGGCTGAAGCGGCCGGTGAACCGGTTCGGGAGCTACCTCCCGCTACGCCGCGCCTGCGGCTGAGACTTTGTTGACACTGTAGAGATCGGAATAGGAAGACGACGGATGAGATCCAAAATCCCACCCAAGAAATCTTACGGTGATGAGGTCCGGGAATCGGTACACGGATGCCCCGGTCGGGGTGGGACTTTTACTGTTTATGCCTTGGGCTGCCGGGTGAATCAGGAAGAAATGGAGTGCCTGCGATCACAGCTCCTCGCCGCCGGATATAAAGAGAGACCATTCGGTGACCCCGTCGATCTGACGATCATCAACACCTGCACGGTCACCGCCGCCGGTGATCGTGACGGCCGGAAGTTGCTTCGGAAAGCCCGGCGTTTTTCGCCCCAGGGTCGTATTGTCGCGACCGGGTGCACCGCACAGCGAGATCCCGGTGCTCTCGATGATCTTCAGGTCGCCGATTTGATTTTGGGCAATCGGGAAAAGGGGAATCTCGCTCTCTACCGCGGACTTTTGGCGGATCCCTCCCCTGAAGGAGAAACGACGGTCCCAGCAACCGGCATCCTTGTGGATGACGACCCCAGCCCGCAATGTTTTCTGACCCATGCGCCCGGTTTCTCGACGGCGCGGACACGAGCCACTCTCAAGATTCAAGACGGATGTAATGGACATTGCACCTATTGCATTATTCCGGCAGTCCGGGGGCCATCGATCAGCCGTCCCTGGAAAGAGATTCTCTCCGAGGCCGGGGGCCTGATCGCCCGGGGAGCGAGGGAGATTGTCCTGACCGGGATCAATACAGGTTCCTACGGATGGGAGGCCCGGCCGGGCGCCGAAACCGATTTGGCTTCCTTGGCGGAGAGGCTGGCGGGGCTTGCCGGCCTGGAGAGGATCCGGCTGGCTTCCGTCGAGCCGGGATATGTGACGCCGCGGCTTCTCGATCTCATGACCCGGATGAGGTCTCTTTGTCCCCACCTGCATGTGCCCCTTCAGTCAGGCGACGACGAGATTCTCAAGAGGATGGGGAGACCTTACCGCACAGGGGAATTCGCCGATCTTGTGAGGCGGATCAGAGCGGTCACGCCGAGGATCACACTGGGGACCGACATCATTGTTGGATTTCCAGGGGAGACGGAAGATCATTTTCGTAGAACGCTTTGTTTTGTTAAAGAGCAGGATTTCTCCTATCTGCATGTCTTCTCTTATTCTCCCCGGCCGGGCACGCCGGCGGAGCGCCTCGAGGGAACCGTCGCGGATGGGGAGAAAACCCGGCGCAGCCGCCTCCTAAGAGATTTGGATTCCCATCTCCGGCGGGGTCATATGGCGTTAAGGAAGGGATCCCAGGACCGGATTTTGGTGGAGAGCTCGCATCATGGAGCGGGGGATGGCCTGACGGCGGACTATCTCCGCGTCGTGCTGAACGAGGGGGCGGCTGGATCAGGCGAGATGATGGATGTTGTCATCGGCGAGCCGGTCGACGACCACCATGTGCGGGGTATCATACCGCACGGAATGTGAACGAAAGGATTATTGAGCGGTGAAGAAGGGCGCCTTCTACGTTGAAACCTACGGCTGCCTGATGAATGTCGCTGACAGTGAGCTGGTCAGTGGAATCCTCGAAGAGGCCGGCTACGCCGCCGCGGCGGATTTGGATTCAGCGGATATCATTTTGGTCAATACCTGCGCCATCCGGGAAAATCCCGAGGAGAAGGTGATTCAGCGTCTGATGCAGTTGGCGCTGCGAAAGCGGATGAGACCCGATCTGATCCTGGGCATCATCGGATGCGTTCCAAAGCATATCGGTCCCGCCATCAGCGAGTCCCTGGCCGGGGTCGATCTGATCCTCGGACCCGATTCCTACAGCCGGCTGCCGCAATTGATCGAACGATCCGCGGTAGAGATACAGATCGACCTCGGTATGGATCCCCAAGAGACATTTGACCGCCACTCCCCGAAGCGGACCAGCGGTGTTAATGCGTGGATCACCGTAATGCGGGGATGCGACCGCTTCTGCTCCTACTGCGTTGTTCCCTATGCGCGGGGGCGGGAGAAATGCGTTTCCTGCGAACGGATTCTGGATGTGACGGCCCGGGCCGCGGCGGAGGGCCATCCGTCGATCACACTTCTAGGCCAGACGGTCAATACCTACCGGGATGGGGATATCGATTTTGCCGCTCTGCTGGGAAAGGTGGCCCAAATCGATGGTGTCGCAAGAGTGAGATTTACATCGCCGCATCCCATCGATTTCGCAACAGAGGTCTTTGAGGTGATGGCCCGGGAACGCGCTCTCTGCCCGCATATCCATCTGCCCCTGCAATCCGGTTCGGATCGGATGCTTGAGCGGATGAACCGGGGGTATACGCGCGCGCAGTATCTGAATCTTGTTGAAGAGATCCGTCGGATCGTACCGAATATGGCCTTGTCGACCGATGTCATTGTCGGATTTCCCGAGGAAACCCCCGGCGACTTTCAAGAGACATTGAACCTCATGCGGGAGGTTCGTTTTGATTCCGCCTTTATGTTCAAGTATTCCGAGAGACCGAAGACATGGGCCTGCCGCCATCTCACCGACGATATACCCGATGAAGAGAAGGGCCGCCGCCTCCGGGAGGTGATCGATCTCCAAGAGTCGATTTCAAAGGAGATCTATGAATCCTACATCGGCCGGGAGGTGGAAGTGCTGGTCGAGGGGCCGGCCCGCAGGGATCCCGGGCAGGTCCAGGGCAAGAGCCCTGACTTCAAGACCGTGGTTCTGGCGGCGGGGGCGCGGGAGATCAAAGCCGGAGATTTTGTGAAAGTCCGGATTGAATCGGCGACATCCCATACCCTCAGCGGGGTAATTCCAGGATAATATTCGAACCTTTGTCACGCCGCGATTCAAATCGGGGCCGCCAACCCACCACGAGGGCGGCGACGGAGAGAACCAGGGCTACCCCATGAAGAGATTGTATACCGGCTTGAAGATCGGGCAGCGCCGTAAAAAGAAACTCCTTCTGATCGGGTTGAATCATCGCCGATCGTAAAACAGCCGCCATCCGTTCCGTAAGAAAGATCTGACAGCCCACCAGGGTGAGCGTCATCAGCAGCAGAAGGAACATCTGGTAAAGATGGATGCGGGGTCTGCGCAGCTTTGTATTGTAGAGGATGAGAATCGTACCGAGAAAAAAGGCGCCGGCGGCCCCACCCATTAAATTGACGAGACTGGAATATCGCACGCAGAAGGCGGCCGCCTCGGACGGCGGCAGGGAATCCCATGTCAGAGCGGGAAGGATCGTCGCCGAAAGGAAAAGCAGGCCCGCCCAGGCGGCAAGAAGCATCAGATGGGACGATTCCACCAGATCGGCGGGGCGCCCCGGCCGCGAGACTCTCGGAAAATGATAGATGTATGTCCCTACCGGGGCTCCTTTTAGACTATCCTGGCTCATTCCCCTCTCCATGTGGCCGGATTTGGGCTGAATACCCCTTTCCGGTTGTATAAGTATAGCATGGATTTCACGGGAATGACACCTTGCCGGCTCGGAGCCTCAGTATCGGCCGGTTTCGCAAGAAGCCCGACCCAGGAAACGGGTTGACGGACTCCACGAATGAGGCTGAGAATACAAAGTCCTCAAAGAGATTTTTGGGCCTTCGAGGCTGCAAGAAGAGGTTGTAAGCAGAAATCATGGATTCCCCAAGAAGAATCTATATGGATTACGCCGCCACAACGCCGGTCGATCCCCGGGTGTTGGAGGCGATGATGCCCTATTTCAAGGAGAGATTTGGCAACGCTTCCAGCCGGCATCACGCTTGGGGGTGGGAAGCGGAAGAGGCGACGGTGATGGCCCGCGAGGAGGTCGCTCAGCTTATCGGCGCCGTGGCGAGAGAAATCATTTTTACCAGCGGGGCGACGGAGAGCAATAATCTGGCGCTGCGGGGGGTCGCGGAATTCCATGGGATCGATGGGGGCGCGATTGTCTCCTCGCCGGTCGAGCACTCATCTGTACTCAATGCGGTTCGCGCCCTCGCCGAGCGCGACCACACGATACACTTTCTCCCCATCGATTCCGAGGGGAGGGTATTGTTACAGGGGATTGATGAAATTCCCAACTCAACCCTTCTCATATCCGTCATGTTGGCGAATCATGAAACAGGTGTCCTTCAGCCGGTTGAAGAGATCGGACGAATGTGCAAGGAGAGGGGGATCCTCTTTCACATTGATGCGACACAGGCGGTGGGGAAGATTCCGATCGCCGTCGACCGGCTCGGAGCCGATCTCCTATCCCTCAGCGGCCACAAGATCTATGGGCCGAAGGGGGTGGGAGCCCTTTACATTCGCAGCCGGAAACCGAGGGTTCGTCTGCGGGCGTTGATCGAGGGAGGCGGACAGGAACGAGGATTCCGCTCGGGGACGCTTAATGTACCAGGTATTGCCGGCCTTGGCGCCGCCTGCCGGCTGGCGAGGGAACAACTCGAGATGGACCGGGAACAAATCACCCGGCAGCGAGACGAACTTCAGCGCCGGCTCATGTCGATTTCCGGGGTGCATGTTCATGGGGGAAACGCCGAGCGGGTCTGCCATATTCTTAATATAAGTGCGAAGGATCTCACCGGCGAAGGTCTCCTGACCCGCCTCAAGGGAGTGGCCGTATCCACCGGGAGCGCCTGCGCCTCCGGAAGCCTGGAACCCTCGCATGTATTGACAGCCATGGGTGTGGCGCCGCAACGGGCGCGGAATGCGATCCGTTTCAGCCTGGGACGGATGACCACGGATGAAGAGGTCGTGGCTTCCGCCTATGAAATGGAGCGGGCGATTGTGGAGGCGCGCTCCGCGGTATCAAGAAAGTTCGCCGATCCATAATTTCTTGAGGGGTGCGGGTTGAAAAAAGGTGACGAGATTCCCTTTTCCAAGGGTATATTCTCTCAAGGGAATCTCACGGAAAGAATGACTTGTCGTAGGGGGTGTCTTGGCTTCATCAGCGCAGCATTCCATCGCCCAAACGCCGGCCTGGGATCGATTGGATGAGATGATTACCGATGCGCCATCGATTTTATTGGCCTCTCATATTTTCCCGGAAGCCGACAGTCTTGGCTCGGAGGTCGCCCTCGCCCTTTATTTGAAAACGATGGGGAAGAAGGTCAGGATCTGCAATCCGACGCCGGCGCTCCCTTCCAGCCGTTTTCTGGAGAAAATGGCGTCGGATCACGGCATTGCCATCGAAACAGGGCGACCTGAATTGGAAGATGCCGGATTAGTTATCATTCTTGACGTCTGCGATTGGGATCATATGGGTGCTTTAGGGGCGGTCATTCGTGATAGCGGCCTTCCAAAAGTCTGTCTGGATCATCATAGTCCCCGCGGCGAGTTCGCCGACCTGGATGTTATCGAGCCCGATGCGGCGTCGGCGGGAGAGATTGTCTTTCGATACCTGGAAGCAAGAAACGCGGAGATCACGCCGGAGATTGCGACGGCAATTTATGCTTCGCTCATCTTCGATACCGGATGCTTCCGTTTGCGGAATACACGCGATGAAACCATCACTTTGGCCGCACGATTGATTGAATTCGGGGCATCCCACGGCGAGATCTGCCGGTTGCTCTTCGAGAATGAGAATTACGGCCATCTGGAGCTTCTTCGCATGGCTTTGGGCTCCCTGGTGACCGAGTGTCATGGCCGCCTGGCCTGGACCGTCATAACAGAGGGAATGTTCAGTCGAACGGGCACGAACTTTAACGATGCCGACGGGATACTGGATCATCTGGTTATGATCGAGAATCTCGAAGTAGGCGTCCTTTTCAGGGACTGGGAGGAAGGGGGCGTCAAGGTCACCTTCCGCTCAAAAGGACGTGTGGATGTCTCGTCGATCGCCCGCCGTCTTGGGGGAGGCGGACGGCCGACAGCCGCCGGTGTTCTGCTGCCCTTCCCGCTTCGCGAAGCATTGGAGACAGTCTTGCCCCGCATCCGGAAGATTCTCGGCGGCGGTGTAATGTAAAAATCATGAGCCCAGCAGATAAAAATAAATCCCCGGCGGATATCGAGCCGGAGGTCTTTGAGAGAATGGTTCACGAAATGCTGTCCTATTTGGGTGAAGACCCCGAACGGACGGGGCTTCAAGATACTCCCAAGCGGGTTCGCAAGGCGCTCGAATATTTTACACGGGGATATCACCAAAATATTAACGATGTCCTCAACAACGCGATTTTTGAAGAAGAATGCGATGAGATGGTTATCGTGCGGAATATCGATTTCTTCTCGCTCTGCGAGCATCACATGCTGCCGTTTTATGGCAAGGCGCATGTGGCCTACATTCCCAACGGAAAGATTGTGGGTTTGTCCAAAATTCCGCGGCTGGTCGAGGTCTTTTCCAGGCGCCTGCAGATTCAGGAGCGTATGACGCAGCAGATCGCGCGAACATTGAATGATTTGATCCATCCCAAGGGCGTCGGTGTCGTGGTGAATGGGTTTCATCTATGTGTCGCCATGCGGGGCGTGGAGAAATTGAACGCGATGGCGACAACGAGCGCGATGCTGGGGACGTTCCGTGAAAATCGCGCGACACGGGCGGAATTCATGGGCCTCATCGAAACAAAGGCGCGATGACGCTCCGGCCGATTCACGCCTGTTGAATCCGCAACATTAAAACGCCCCTCGATTGTAAAACCGAGGGGCGCTCTTCATGCGAGATGAACGGAACTTCTAGATCTCATCGAAGAAGTAGGGCTGCAGGCACTGGAGTCTCGCTTCCCATTCTTCCGGATACATAAACCAGAGCACCACCGCGACACTTGACAGCAGCGAGTTGCCGTCTTGAGGCGTAAAGCTGAAGCCGATGACGCTTCCGTCACCGGTGACATGCAGCGACTGAAGCGGCACCACGGTCTGGTTGAGAATCCGGCCGTAGTGTCCGTGATCCCGTCCAAACGAGAAGATCGCGTTGGCGGATTTTTTCTCGGTGACCGCGACTCTTTCATTGTCGCGGATGCGGGAAATGGCTTGATTCAGTGTGATGGGTTTGTTCAGGGTGATATCAAACCATACATTATGCATATACTGCGTATTCAGTTTAATGGCGGATGAGAAAAGATTCAGATCCATGCCCAATGTTTGGAAGAGGTGATAGGCATCCCGGGCGTGGTGTGTGCCGAAGCGGGGGTCGCTGTGTTTGCCGACTTGAGGGGCCGGAAGGAAAGAGCTGTCCTGGCTGATATCATTTGCCCTTCTCATCATGACGAATTTGGCCGATTTGAGGTTTTCGGGGCCCTCATGCGCCAGTACGAGGGAATGCAACAGCACGGCGATATTATGTGTGTTGCAGGATACGACTTGAACAAACTGATCTTTCCCGCGTATAAGCGCTGAATCGTTCATACCGCGGGCATACATTTTTCCAAATCCGAATTCCGAGCCTTGGGCGATAAAGCCCAGCGTGTTGTGCTTGAATTTTTCGTAAAAATCGATTTTGTTCTGGTGTCCCACCCCGGATGGCGTGCAATCAATCACAACATCGGCGTTATTCAAAGCGTCGAGGTGATTTGAATGAACCTTCATCCCAAGGTCCTCAAAATGTGGAATCGATTCGTCATCTGTCGACAAGAGCGCGCCACGTCTGATGAGATCAAGCACCTTGGAACGATCAGAGGTTAACGGCTGGCGTTTGTGAAAGGAGACGACGTCAATCCCAAAATCCTTCTTAAAATCGCACAGCAGCCCGATGAGAGGCTCACCGATGGTTCCGGTGCCAACAACATGGACCTGGCGTTTCTTGCTCATGGTTTCATTTCCTCCTTGGGGGGCTGAAATTTCTCATGATTCCCGTCATCGAATTTCCTCCGAGGTTTGTCATCCCCAGAAAGATCTATTATTCCCTAAAAAGACCGATTTGAAAATGCCGTGACGGCGCCAGATTAACAGGAGAGCGAGAGGAGTCAAGTTTCTGGCGAGGCCGCCTTGACCAGCGGCGCCCGGGACTGAGACAATCCCCCCATTGCGAGGTGATATTTCAGGGTCCAATAGTCCAGTTTCAGATAGGGAGGGAGAGACCCATGTCGCTGGAAGATGCAGCCGGAACCCGGTTGGAGGTGAACGCCACTGGAGAGGATAGATTCGCCGCATTTCCGGTCATCGGCGCCAGACGCCGTGTGCCGCTCTTGGACGGGCGCTGGGTGAACCAAATCTTCCTTGATAACGCGGCAAGTACGAAGCCTTTTCAGGCCGTCAGTGATTTTCTGCAGGAAATCCAGCACTACTACTCCAATATTCATCGAGGGATCGGTTTCGACTCGGCCTTCTGCACCCACCGCTATGAAGAGGCCCGGGATATCATCGGTGGCTTCGTGGGATGGGATCCTTCTCGTGATGTAGTCATTCCCGTTCGAAATACAACGGAAGGGCTCAACCTTCTCGCTAATACCATCCCATTCGAGCAGGGTGATCGTGTCTTGATCTCGCTGCTGGAGCACCACAGCAACGATCTCCCCTGGAGGGGAAAAGCCCGGGTCGAGTTGATTCCCATCGACAAAAATGGGCGGGTCGATTTTGAAAGGCTGGAAGCCCAGCTCGATCCTGCCAAGGGCCGGGTCCGGCTGATCAGCATCACGGGGGCCTCGAATGTCACGGGAATCATCCTTCCCATACACGACATCGCACAGATGGCCCATCAGCACGGAGCCTATATGATTGTGGACGGGGCCCAGCTGGTACCGCACCGCCGGGTCCGGATGAGATCCCATGATGATCCCGGCCATATCGACTTCCTCGTTTTCAGCGCCCACAAGATGAATTCTCCCTATGGGGAGGGGGCCGTGGTCGGACGGCGGGACCTCTTTGCCGCAGCGATTCCCTATTTGCAGGGGGGGGGCACCGTTTACTCTGTCAGCTTGGATCATGTCGTTTGGGCCGATCCACCGGACCGCCAGGAGGCGGGAACACCGAATATTCTCGGGATGTTCGCCATGGCCAAGGCGATTCAGGTGATGGAAGAGATCGGGATGGAAACGGTGGAGGCGCATGAGCGCCGGCTGACGGAGCGGCTTCTTGATGGAATGGCATCGATTCCCGACATCGGCGTTTTGGGTCCCAAGGATCCCGCTCATACCGAGGACCGGCTGGGTGTGGTCACCTTTATGATGGCGGGTTTGCATCACGCCCTTGTGGCGGGGATACTTTCCTACGAATGGGGAATCGCCATTCGCCAGGGATGTTTCTGCGCGCATCCCCTCATCAAGAATCTGTTGAACATTTCCAAGGAGCAGGAAAGACTTTTTGAAGATGAGATTCACCGCGGGGACCGCCGGAATACTCCCGGCGCGGCCCGGGTCAGTCTGGGCGTCCATAATATTTCTGAAGATGTCGACACTTTTGTGGAGGCTCTTCGGCTCATCGCGCGAAAGGAATGGAAAGGACATTACAAACAGGATATCGCGACCGGCGAATTCCTTCCCGAGAACTTCCATTTCGACTTTTCTCCACTCCCTGGCTTCTAGTTCCCTCAAGGAGGCAGTCTCATGAGTTCCAAGGCAAATCCACTCGTATCCAGATCCCGGCTTCAAGCCGCCGGTTCGTCCTATTCCATGTATCGCCTAAAGGACCTGGAGAAAGCTGGATATAGTGATTTTTCCCATTTACCGGTCACGCTGCGGATTCTGCTCGAGAACCTCATCCGTCACGAAAGCGGGTCCGTCGTCGAGCGGAAGGATATTGAAGCCCTCATCCGCTGGGATCCCAAGGCTGTGCCGAAAGATGAAATTTCCTTCTATCCCGCGCGCGTCGTTCTGCAAGACTTCACCGGCGTGCCGGCATTGGTCGATTTTGCGGCGATGAGGGATGCGATGGTCGAACTAGGGGGGGATCCGGAAAAGATAAACCCTCTTCAGCCCGCCGATCTTATTATCGACCACTCGGTTCAGGTTGATCTCTACGGTTCGCCTGATGCTTACCACAAGAATACGGCGCGTGAGTTCGAGCGGAATGGTGAACGATACAGATTTCTAAAATGGGGGCAGTCCTCTTTCAAGAATTTCCGCGTGGTGCCGCCGGGGATGGGAATTATACACCAGGTGAACTTGGAACACCTGGCGGAGATTGTCTGGACCTATGATCAGGAAGGTTCGCTGCTCGCCTATCCTGATACCCTCGTGGGAACCGATTCACACACGACCATGATCAACGGCTTGGGTGTCATGGGATGGGGTGTCGGCGGGATCGAAGCCGAGGCGGCGATGCTGGGCCAGCCGATCTCCATGCTCATTCCGCAGGTCATCGGATTCCGCCTGAAGGGCCGGCTGTCCGAAGGGATCACCGCCACCGATCTCGTTATCACCATCACGCAGATTCTCCGCAAGGAGAATGTCGTCGGGAAGTTTGTCGAGTTTTTCGGGCCGGGGCTCGATTCCCTCAGCCTGCCGCATCGCGCCACCGTGGCGAATATGGCGCCTGAATACGGGGCGACAATGGGATTCTTTCCCGTCGATGAGGAGACGCTGGATTATCTGCGGATCACCGCTCGATCAGAACGTGTGATTGAGCTGGTGCGGGCCTATTTGAAGGAACAGGGTCTCTTTCGAGAGCCGAACACACCGGAGGCCAGTTATACAAAAGTGATCGAATTGGATATATCAACGGTTGAGCCTTCGATGGCCGGACCGAAACGGCCGCAAGACCGCGTTTCGCTTTCCGGCGTCCGTGAGAGTTTCACCGCCTTCCTGAAGACACAGGCGCCGGGCGCCAAGCGCCGGACCGCGAAACCCGCCACCCCCGCGGTGAGCGGCCTGGATCATGGCGCGGTGGTGATCGCCGCGATTACGAGTTGTACAAATACATCGAACCCCGAGGTGCTTGTAACGGCCGGTCTGTTGGCGCGGAACGCCGCCGCCAAAGGTCTCAAAGTGAAGCCCTGGGTCAAGACGAGTTTTGCCCCCGGATCGAGGGCGGTGTCCGGCTATCTTCAAAGCACGGGCTTGATGAGCCATCTGGAAAGGCTCGGCTTCCATCTTGTGGGATACGGATGCACGACCTGTATCGGGAACTCGGGACCCTTGCCGGAAGAGGTGGCCCGCATCATCCGCGATAAGGATTTGGCGGTCGGGGCGGTTCTCTCCGGCAATCGCAACTTTGAAGGCCGGATCCATCCCCTGGTAAAGGCCAACTATCTTGCCTCACCGCCGCTGGTCGTGGCCTATGCCTTGGCCGGCTGGCTCGACCTGGATCTGACGACCGAGCCGCTGGGCGAGGGCTCTGACGGCAAACCGGTCTTTCTCCGGGATATCTGGCCGATCGAGGAAGAGATACGGGCCGAGGCGCAGGCCGCCATGAATCCCGAGCTGTTCAGGGAGGGTTACGCTGATCTCTTTGGGGGCACCCCGGAGTGGAAGGCTCTAAATGTACAAGAGGCCAGCTGTTTCCCTTGGGATGATGATTCGACCTACATCAAACGCGCTCCCTACTTCGACGGGATCTCACTCGATCCGCCGGGGCTCAAGCCCATTCATAAGGCGCGTGTGCTGGCCCTGCTGGGCGATTCCGTCACGACCGATCATATCTCGCCGGCGGGAGCGATCCCCACCGAGAGCCCCGCGGGGCAATACCTGCAATCCCATGGCATCGAGGTGAGAGACTTCAACTCCTTCGGATCGCGACGGGGGAATCACGAGGTGATGATTCGCGGCACCTTCGGCAATATCCGCCTGAAGAACCTTCTCACGCCGGGCGTAGAAGGCGGGGTGACGGTTCATTTTCCCGATGGCGGACAGCAATGGATCTACGACGCGGCGAAGCTTTATCAAAACGAGGGTGTCCCGCTGTTGGTCATCGCCGGAAAGGAATATGGTACCGGTTCCTCGAGGGATTGGGCGGCAAAGGGCACGCTGCTACTGGGTGTCCGGGCCGTCATCGCGGAAAGCTATGAACGGATTCACCGGAGCAATCTCGTTGGGATGGGAGTCCTGCCGCTGCAGTTTCTTCCAGGCGAGGGCCGCGAGTCACTCGGTTTGACCGGTCATGAGATCTTTAACATTGATGGGATCGGAGATAATCTCGAGCCCGGGCAGCAGCTCGCCATTCGGGCCGTCGGCGATGGGGGGAAGGAATCCTCATTCAAGGCCGTTGTTCGAATTGACACACCGCAGGAGATGCTTTTCTGCCGGCACGGCGGGATCCTGCCCTATGTCCTCCGCCGGCTCCTTAAAATGAGCTGATGCGATCGAGTTCTGGTGGAAAACGGCAATGAAAGCTGATCCGATAGGGTTTTGATGCAAGACGATGCCGGTCTCTGGCGGAACCTGACCCGCCCGCTGGGTTCACCCCGATCCGGCGCGACGGGTCCGCCGCGTTCGCCCCTGTGGTTTACTTTTCTATCCGCATCCCTGCCCCTGCTCGGGGTTTACCTTTTCAGTCTGCAAAGGGATTTGGGGACGATCGACAGCGGGGAACTGGCCGCCGTCTGCCACACCCTCGGCATCGCCCACCCCTCCGGTTACCCGCTCTATACACTCTTAGGCAGGCTCGCCGCTCTGATTCCCTGGGGTGAACTTCTGACCCGTTTGCATATCCTCTCTGCTCTCCTTTCGGCCGCAGCGGCCGGTTTTACGGCGCTGGCCTTGCGGGAAACGCTGGATCTCTTGTTTAAACAGGCCCGGTACCAGAAAATTTCCGATCAATGGCTCGCCCGGCTTTCTGTTCTAGGCGCCTGGGTATGGGGCTTGTCTCCCTCTGTCTGGGAGCAAGCGGTTGTGAATGAGGTCTATGGTCTCCATTTCGTCTTTTTATCTCTATCGGTCTATTTGGGATTGATTCTGCTCCGCCCCTCGATACCCGCCGCACAGCGATCGGTCCTGCTGCATTATCCGGAGGCGGACAGCCGCCACCTCGCCTTTCTCGGGTATCTGCTGGGTCTGGGATTCAGTCATCACCTATCGCTGGCCTTTGTCCTGCCATCCCTGGGTCTGGCCGCCGGGTATTATTTGTACAGGCGGCGGGTTCGGCCAACGGCCCGGTTCGATTCGATTCGTTGGAAAATCCTGCTCACCCTGATTATATTTTTCATGTTCGGATTTTCGGTCGATCTGTATCTGCCGTTGCGCGCCGCACAGGAGCCCTTGTTAAACTGGGGGGATCCCTCCTCATGGGCGCGCTGGGTCCGGCATGTCTCGGGATGGCAATACCGAGTCTGGCTGGCTCCCGGATCAGACACGGTCATCACCAATGTTCTGGGCCGGATTCCCGGAATATGGAATGATTTAGGATGGGTTCTTCCGGTCGCTGCTGTTGCCGGGCTTATACTTTCTTGGCGGCGGCGCGCGATGGCGGCGCTTTTCTGGACAATCCTTTTGGCCGTGGGACTGATCTGGGCCGCTTCCTATGATATCAAAGATATCCAGTCCTACTATGCCGCGTCCGATCTCGCCGTCGTGGCATTGGGATTGAGCGGTCTTGCGATCCTGCTCTCGAGAATCCGCCGGCGAAAAGTCATTTTAACATTCGTTATGCTGCCGGTGGCGCCGCTGATTATTTTCGGTGCTTTTTTACGATGGGACCGCTGCGCGGCCGATGGGCCGCCACTGCCCGGTCTCTATGCCCGGGGATTACTGGAGGGGCTGCCCGAGAAGACGCTCCTCTTCAGCCGGCAGTGGGACACGTGCGTCTCGGCGATGCTCTATCTTCAGTTTGTTGAAGAGCTCCGTCCCGATGTCGCGATCGTCGATACGGAGCTGCTGCGCCGCTCCTGGTATTATCCGCAGCTCGACCGGATGTATCCGGGGCTGCTCGATCCGGTCCGCCCTCAACGCGATGAGTTTCTCACGGATCTTGCTTCCTTCGAGGCGGGCCGGCCGTATGATGCTGTCCGCATCGAGACTCGTTATCAGGCGCTGCAGAAGGCCCTGCATCAAGCCTGGGTCCAGCGGCGTCCAACGGCCGTCACGCCCGAGGTGGATGCCCGGATATTCGAGACATCGCTCCCGGTGCCGTATGGGATGGTGATCCTTTTTGATCCGCCGGAAGAGCTGCTTTCCGGCCGCGGCCCCTTGCCGCTGGTTGAACCTTTCTTGGCATTCGGACCCCGGACCGATGACCTGATGGCGCGGCTGATGCGGCATCTCATCAGCAATATGGCCGTCTCACGGGCGCAATTTCTCGAGGAAAGGGAAGCGCCGGGGGCTTCCGTGCTGTTGGAGGAGGCCGGCTGGCTGCGGCGTCGCAGTGAGATGAGTGGGAGGAATTAAGTGAGCTCGTATCAGAAGGTCCATGAGATCCTCACTGATTTTAACATTCATTATCTTTACGGAATTCCAGGCGAAGGGATTTTGGATCTTCTGAACGATCTGGCCGACGGATCCCACCATTTTGTGAGCGCGCGCCAGATGTGGGCGGCCGGCTACATGGCGATGGGCGATGCGTGGATTTCGGGCCGGCCCGCCCTCTGCGCCGCCGGGGATGCTTATGGCGTTGAGTTGATCCGGCCCTTGAGAGAGGCCCGTCGGCATCGCCTCCCCGTCGTCATCCTGGCTTGCGGCGATTGGATCCCTCTTCTGGACCCCGTGATCAAGCAACGCTTCGACACGGCGGAGGGTGGAGATTGGACCGCGTTGCTCGACTCGGCGCTGCAGGCGGCGGCGCGGGAGCCGGCCGCTCCCGTCCTTCTCGCCCTTCCGGGATCGGAGACGGCGCCGGCCTTCAGGCCATCGGAAGATCCGGCTTTTAGAGACGGTCGCCGGCCCGCCGCTGAACGCCGAGAAGAATGGAAGGGGATGAAGGATCAACTCACGCAGGGTCCTGATTTCCCGCCGACGCCGATACCGATTTTTGAAACACTTCAACAAATTCTGACGCCGGATGATCTCATTCTTTGTGACGGCGGTCTCGTCGGCTTATGGGCTGAACGATTCTTGGAGCCGCTGTCCGCCGGCCGGCTCTTCGTGCCGCCGCCCGGCGCCACCCCGGGAGCGGCATCCCCCCTCGCTCTCGGCGCGCGCCTGGCCCATCCTGAGGGGAGGGTCATTGTCATCACCGATGATGCTTCGTATAACACTTCGGTTCTGGAAATCGAGACCATGCGCCGGATGGGCGCCTCCATCGTGACATTGGTTTTCCGCAGCAGTCACTGGGAGTGGGCCCGCGTGCGGCAGGAACAATTGTATAACCGGACAGCCTTTGTTGAATACCGCTGCCCCAATCTCATCCGCCTGACCCAGGTCGCCGGCGGGAAGAGCGTCCGCCTGGAACGGGGGGACAGTCTGAAATCGCATTTGAAGTACGCATTTACATTAAAGGGTCCTGTGACCATTGATTGCCCGGTCGACATGCGCGGCGCGGCGGCATTTATCAAGGACGGCGGCGGCCCGGTCAGCGGATCATGAGCATCCGCCGGCTGATCTCCTTTGGCCTGGTCATCTTCATGAAATAGATCCCCGATGCCGCGGGGCTGCCGTCTTGTGTTATTCCATCCCAGGTTATGATCTGCGGATTTTCAAGCGTCGGGCCGTCATGCAGTATCCGGACCCGTCGTCCCATCGCGTCATAGATGACCAGGGTGGCTTCCGTTCCGACGGGCGCCCGCAGTTGAAGGGTCGTCGATCCGGCGGAGGGGCAGGGCGCGGGTCGTGAGAGCGAGATGGTGAGGGAACGGGAGGGCAGGGCGATCGAACCGAGGGTTAGCTCATATCCGTTTTCCTGAACAAGCGTCAAAGTATACTGCAACGCCTCGCCGGCGGGCGGGTGCGGGTCTGTAAAAGTACAAGTGGAGCAGATCGGCACCGCCGGATCTGTCAGCCGGACGGTCTGGCCGCCGCTTGATGCGGTTCGGTCGATATGCAGACCGTCGCCGCGGATATCACCGGACATATGCCAGGAAAGTTCCACGCGGCCGTGGGCCCACTCTCCGCTGAAATCCCACATGAGGATCGGCACGACATCACACCCCCCGCCGAAGGCGCCGATCGTATCGGGCCAGCCGAAGGGATTGTTGATGGGGAGCGCCGGGCTGCTCGGTGAGAGGCGGAAATCGCCATCATTACTGTCACAGAAGAGGGGATCGGTGATCAGGTTTGAGTCGGCCCAGGAGGGAAAGTATTCAGCAAACCGACCCTCAATCTGGCAGCGATACATAATATTCTCTGAAAAACTGGGACTGGAAGATATTTCATTATCGGGCGCCGGCTTTGGTACGGCAGCCTTTGTCGGGAGATCATCCTCTCTTCCCAGCAAAATATTTACAAAAATGTTCTGTTTCCAGTGGGCCGCCTCGGGCTCATGGGTCCAGATGTGATTGAAACCGGTGGGTGGCGGCGCAAAGGTGTTTCGCTCTACAATATCACCGCGGCCGAATTCCATGCTGATTCGGCCGGGGGAATGGAACAGATTGTTTCGAATGAGTGAGGTCCCGTTTGATCGCAACTCAGTGCCGTAGGCCGCATAGTTTCCGAGAAATTTGTTGTTTTCCACCACCGAGTTAGAGCCCAATACCAGACCGCCGGCGCTGCTGGTGAGATAACAAGGGTCGCCGGGCTGGAGTCCTCGATTCCCCTTGATAAGATTCCCCCGAAGTATGCTTCTTGAAGCGCTGACACCGGCCCCCATGTAGGCTTCATTCGCTTCAATGAGGTTTCCCTCGATAATCGAACCATAAGCGGAGATCCCACCCCCATAGCCATCGACCCACGGGCACCAATCGCCGGGATCAAAACTTTCACCATACGCGTAGTTGTCTCTTATAATATTGCCGATGATACGTGTGCCCTCACCCGTATAGAGCCCGCCACCACGAACCAGGATATCCTCGCCATACCTCAGGAGGGCTTTGTTTGATTCGATGATACAATTGTGAATCAGCGCCGGGGCCATGCAACGGATGCCGCCGCCGTTGATGCTTCTTCCTCCTGTTATTGTGAAGCCATGGATCTCGGCAAACGATCCGCAGGAGTCCTGAATCGTCACGACCCGGCTATTGAGACCTTCAGCGGTGATCGTTGTCATTTCCGGCCCTGTGGTGCTCATAAGACGCACCGCTTTTCCCAGAAAGCTCACCGACTCTTGATAACTCCCCGGATCGACGAATATCGTCGCGCCTTCGCCGGCGGCACTGATGGCGCCTTGAATGGTGGCGTAATCGCCTGGAACGCGCAGCGTATCAAATTCGATAATTGAAAAAGCCGACCTTAATTCCAAAAAGTCATCATTGGGATTTTGGACATAGAGATCGTATTTACCAAGAGGTGATCTCAGAAAGCTCAATAGGATCCGCGCGGAATCAGGTTCCCAAACGATTGTTTGCAGGGGAGCGAGGTACTGGCTGGTCTCTCTATGCTCCAACCATACCTGAAGGCCGCGCAGGAGTGGGAATCCGTCGATTCGAACCCAGAGTGAATCAGTAATCCGGCTGTGATCCGGATCCATCTGCTCCAACTTTCCCGCCGTGATCTCCAAGGCATTCGAGAGAGTTAATGTGTTATCCGGGGGAAAGGAGGCTTCAATATCGTAGTGGCCCACGGGAGCGCCGATCAGTGGTGAGAGAAAGGCCGCCGTTTCGGTGTCGGTTGAAACAAAGGGATGGAAGGGCACCGTAGTCCCCTCGGGTCCCAGACACCGCCACGCAGTGGCGGTATCCAGAGCATATCCGGTGATCATGATCTCTTCGCCCCCCGCGTATGAAATCCGCTGGGGCTCCGAATCGAGAAGAAGCGGAAAATCGCAGATAAGGGGGATGCCTCCAATCTCACCACAATGATTGGGCCAGGGATTATGGTCCGGGCCAAGAGGACTGACGACATGAACCCCTTGGCTGAGATCGGCGGGGTCGCAGACAAGGGGATTGTCTGTGATCTCACAGGATTCATGTCGATCATGGCTTGTGTTCCAAAAGGCGTTGCAAATTCCGTAGACCGGATCATCGAAGTGGGTGATATACGAACCGGCATTATAGAAGAGATTGCCTGTAACATCGGGCTCGCCGAATCCACCGATCTCCACCGGCGCCGTGAAAGAGTTAAACTCCATCGTTAATTCAGTCCAGGTGTCCGCCAACCTCACCGGGGAAGTGAAGAGGTTCCGTGTGAGTGTAATTGAATCGACCCGGCCGGTATTGAGATCCTCCAGTATCTTCCCTGAGGATAGATCTTTTACAAAAAGGCAATGTTCCAGTGTGAGCCGATCGACCTGCCGGGCGACAATGGTGCGGCTTAAATCGCTTTCGGATCTGTTTTTCCTGAATAGGCACCCTTCCATATGTAGAAGTTCAGCGGCATTGCTGAAGATGACCCCATTTCTTCCCGCGCTGCCGCCCGGGACGGCGATGTTTTCTTCAAAGATACAATTGTAGATTCGGAGGCGCCCCCCAAACTGAGATACGGCGCTGCCGCTTGGATCCATGCCTTCCCTCAGCGTGAATCCGGCCAGTGACACGGCCGCGATCGGATCTTGAATCGAAATGACGGGACCCATGCACATTCCATTCAGAATGGTCGTTTCAGGGCCCTCGCGGGATATCAGAAGAACGCCTCCGGGAAGATTCAACCGTTCGAAGTATGTGCCCGCGGCGACGTCGACCGAATCGCCGGAGAGAGCGTTGTGCAGGGCCTCTTGGATCGTTGCGAAATCTTCAGGGACGCGCCGTGTCGCGCCGCTGGCGGCCGGCGGGAGTGTCATGAGGCAGAAAAGGATGAGGCTTGTAGTCTGAAGGATGGTCTTTTGCTTCGAGGGACGGCCGGTGGTTCTCATGGCTCAGCCTCCTTTTGATAGTGCTAGTGTACCATCCCGCCGGGAAAGGAGGCAATATGAAGGCAAAAAAAAGAGCCGCCCCGATTGGAGCGGCTCTGGAAACTCTTTTTAAAGTTTTAAAGCTCCGGATTAAAGAAGGGCAGCTGTTCGCGTGTCTCTTCCTTCTCTTCCTCCTCGTAGGTGAGCCTGGTCAATCCGCTATAAACACGTTCGAGGGCCAATGATGTGACCTTCATCGGCGGCTCTTCGTGCCGGTGATTATAGACCGAGTTGAGCCTTTCCGCCTCTTTCGCGGCCGTCATGACCAATTCATACTTGTTTTGCGGGTCCAACAGGGATTCCTGGTCGATCACATGTTTCGATTTCGAGCGTGGCGCTTCCTGGTCCGACATAGAACCCTCCTCAATCCGGCTTGGAAACAAGGGCAACAATTCAATCCGTCGACAATCTTCAACTTATAGATCGAATCACCGCCGGGAGTCAAGCCTGGCCTCGATCTATTTAGGTAACACCATGGCCAAGAATAGCTTCTGAGGGCCACGCGTCACCCGCAGGACAAACGGTTTGCTGCCATCCAAAGCGTCGAGGGCGTTCTTGAAATCAACCAGTGCTTCGATTTTCTTGTCACCGACCTTTTCAATCACATCGCCGGGACGCAATCCCGCCTCCGCGGCGGAGCCTGTCGGCTCCACCGACTCCACAACGATGCCCTTCACGCTCTCATCGAGGTCCAACTGGGACCGGATGGCCGACGTGAGGGCTTCCAGCCGGAATCCGAGCTTATCCTGCCAATCATTGCTCAATGATGCGGGGATAATTTCCGCCTCCTCATCCTCAAGCTCGCCGAGCACGACATCGATCGTTTTCTTCTCGCCATCCCGTAGAATCGTGACCGCAACCCGTGTGTCGGGTGGGAGGCCGGCGATACGGAAACGAAGATCCTGCATGTTCTCGACCGGCTTGCCGTCGAGAGCGATAATCACATCCCGCTCGCGGATCCCGGCCTTGTCGGCGGGGCCATTCTCATTGACCTGCGAAACGAGGGCGCCCTTCAGTGTGCCAAGCTCCAGCGCTTCCGACATCTCCCGTGTGATTTCTTGGATGTAAACACCGAGTTGTCCGCGGATCACACGGCCATGCGTCAGGATCGAGTCCATGACCTGCCTGGCCATATTGATCGGGATGGCGAAGCCGATGCCCTGATAACCGCCATTCCGGCTGGCAATGGCCGTGTTGATGCCGATGACCTGGCCGTCGAGATTGATCATGGCGCCGCCGCTGTTGCCCGGGTTAATCGCGGCATCGGTTTGTATAAAGTCTTCATAGGATGCGAGCCTTAAATTGGACCGCCCCTTGGCGCTGATGATGCCCGCCGTTACCGTTTGATTAAGTTGGAAGGGGCTTCCCGCCGCTAGAACCCAATCGCCGACCCGCATGACATCGGAGTCCCCGAGATGAGCCACCGGAAGATTGCTGACATTCTCATCGGCGGCGATCCGGATCACGGCAAGATCGGTCTTGGGGTCGCGCCCGACGATCTCAGCCTTGAGTTCCCTGCCGTCGGCCAATAAAACCGTCAGCTCTTCAGCCTCGGCGACGACATGGTTGTTGGTCAGAATGATGCCGTCATCCCTTACGATGACACCTGATCCCAGACCCTGCTGCGGGATTTCCCTTTCCTCGGGTTGTTCATTGGGATTGCCGAAGAAGCGCCAGAAGGGATCCTCGCGGGAGGAAAAGCGGATCACCTTGAAAGAAGTAATCGTGACAACGGCCGGCATGACCTCTTCCGCGGCGCTCGCAAAGGCGTTGCTGAGGGCATGCGCTGTCTCACGATCATTTCCATAACTCGGATCGGCCATCGCGGGGAGTGAAGCATTCGCCAACAAAAGGACGAGCCCCAGAATGCCGAGCCAACCGATAGATTTCCGAAGTGTGCTCATGAGAAAAACCTCCATTTTCAATACATAGTCGCGGGGAGAGATAAAATCCCGTCGAACTTTTCCCGGCATCTTGCCAAGGCACCTTGTCAAAGCACTTTTTCAAGGCCCTCTGCCAGTGCGCCTTGCCAATGCACCTTACAAATACACAGGGCGGAGGGAGAATGTTCCGTTGAGTTTTTTGCCACTCCCGTCAAATTCCCCGAATTGCAGTCTGGCGGATTCTTTACGCTGTTCATTGCAACCTGCAATTCGAAGAGTGCGTAAACGAAGATCGGCCAAAAAAGCGATTGGAACTTCAAGCATATCAACGTACTATAATTAGGAGCGCGGGCCGCGACTTGGAACAGAAGCTGCAATGCTTAATTGATGATGCATCACAGGATTCCAGCACTCATACTCGGTCTCTGCACCTTATTGGGCGCGCTGGCGCCGACGATTGCCCGCGGAGATCCCAGTTATCCCCGGACCGCCCTTTACGTCTTCCGTCTCGATTTGATGACGGAGGCGGAACAGGATACCGCTTCGAGGCATGATCTCATTGTGACGAGTTGGGACTCTCCGCAGAAAATCGCGGAGTTCAGAGGTCGCAACCCCGATCTCCGATTCATCTTCCGCAGCAATCCGATGTACTCGATCGACTACTCGTCGGATCTCGATTATTGGTATCCGGACACCACTTGGTCGCTTCTTCGGCTCGTCGAGTATTACGCCCTCCAAAATGATTGGTATTTGAAGACAACGGCGGGGGATCGCATCCCGGCCTGGGACCAGTGGTTGATGAACTGGACCCCCTATTGTCCCAAGGGAACATATGGGACATCCGTCGGATTAACGTATGCCGAGTGGCTTGCCTCCGTCGCCATGCCGCAGATCATGCGCGATTCCCCCGATTGGGAACCGTGGGGTTGGGGATCGAGCGCCTTTGACGGGATTCACTTTGAGCTCTTGGTCGACTGCATGGGATCGTTGGCGGGGGTTTTTCAAGGGATCGAGGATGCCGATCCCGATGAAGACGGACTTGCCGAGGGTACGAGCCATATGTGCTCGCAAGGGGGTGATCAGGACTCTTTATCAATCCTCATGCGGGAGACAAATAATAAATTCTATGAGGATTTTGTCGAGGCGATGGGTGACGATTTCCCCTTCATTATGAATATGAATACCGAGTTCGCCGGTCCGAGCTGGCGGACTGAAGCCTGGGGAATCAAAGTCGAACGGTGGCTCGATGCAAATCTCCCCTGGCAGGATTGGTGGGATTGGTTCTACGGCTTCCGCGACTATAGTGGAACGGAGTTGTGGGGGCCGGGCTACCAGTATGTGGAGGAGAATTACCGGCAGACGCCGGATGATCGAACCGGATGGGATCTTTCAATGCTCGAGGTTTACATGTCCCCCTCCTGGTCGTTCGAGCAGAAAGAGAAGTGGATACGTTATGGCATGGGGACGGCCCTGCTCGGGGATGGGTATTTTTACCATACGTATGATACCGACGAGGACCCGGCATGGCATGATTTGTACAACCTGGATCTCGGGCTGCCGGTGGAAGATTACATAGGGGAGCTATCCAATCAAACGAGCACGCTGCGGGATACTGTTTATACGCGGCGTTTCACAAAAGGCCTGGTTATGGTCAATCCACAATCCGAGCCGGTTGACGGGATCGCGGCACAAGACGCCTACATGGGTCTTTGGTACACCTTGGCCGATCTCGAGGTGGAAAATGTAGAAGTCGGGACGACCGAACTGGCCTTCACGGTGCCCGATGGCGCCTTCAATCAGGTCGATGGATTCGAGCTTCGTGTGGCGAACTTCCCTCTCACCGCTGAAAATTGGGATGATGCGGCGATGGCGCCCGGATCGCCTTTCGACGGCAATCCCGGAGAGAGATTGCATATCATTCTCTCGAATCTTTCCGCGGAGATGACCTATTACGCCGCTATCCGGAATATCCTTCACGACCGCCAGGACCCTTCGCTCTCCAATGTCGTCAGCTGGCAGGGTGTACCCTCAGATGAGGATGACACCCCTCCAGGCGCGCCCGGCGGGTTCATGTCGCCGGGGCAGGGAGCGAACTGGGTCACCCTGCGCTGGACCGCCCCCGGGGACGATGGCATGGAGGGGCAGGCGCAGGAATACGAGATTCGGTATCTTGTGGGACGGACCATCGTAACCCAGTTTGATTGGAATATCGGCATTCCCGTCTATGAAGGGATCCCGGTTCCCGGGGTTCCGGGCACCGAGCAAAACTGTCTGGTTGAGGGATTGCAGCCCGAAACGGCCTATGGTTTTGCTGTGCGGGCCTATGACGAAGAACGGAATGAAGGGCTCCTCACCCTGCCCCTGCTCGTCTCCACCCGGTCTTCCGGACCGCCGCCCGACATCACCGCGCCGAGCGCCATTCATGATCTGGCGGCGACCGATTCTTCACAAGCTTGGATCAATCTGCAATGGACCGCCCCCGGCGATGACGGCATGATCGGCCGGGCGCAGTTTTACCGGCTGCGGATTGTTGAGAATGGGGTTCTCGAGTCGGAGGTCGATTGGGCCTATGCCACTCCGATTGAGGACAATCTACCGGTGCCGGCTTTGGCCGGAGAGCTCGAGTTTTATTGTCTAACTGATCTGGCCCCCGGAACCACATACGGCGTGGCGGTGCGGGCGGTCGATGATGCCGGCCTGATGGGCGCCCTTTCCTCACCCCTGGCGGCGCATACACTCCCTTAGCCGGTCCCGCCCGATACACTAAGACCCGAGATCATCATCGATCTTCAGGTTACGGATCGCGGTGAAGACTGGCTGGATTTGGCATGGACCGCGCCGGCCGATCCGCCCGAGAGTGATACGGTTCAGAATTATTACCTGGCCTACCGGCCCGGTGATCCCCTGGTGACGGAAATCGATTGGATCACTTCGAATGTCATATCCAATGGTCTCCCGGAACCATCGGCGCCCGGGTCACCCGAACAATACCGTTTGACCGGCCTTGATCCGGGTATTTTCTATGGCATTTCGCTGCGGACCGATGACGCCGCGGGGAATCTTTCACATTTGAGCCCGCCCTTCGCCGACAGCACGATGGCCGAGCCGCCGCCGCCCCCGCCGCCGGACACCCTGCCGCCCTATCCGATTGATGATCTGGCCGTACTGTATAGGGACACGACCTCGGTCATCCTCGAATGGACGGTTCCGCAAGATCAGGGCGGCTCGTCGCTGGCTTCTTATGAGATCCGTCTTTCCGTTTCCAGCGATCCCATCGATGAAACGACCTGGCCGTCGGCCACGCCCTATCCCAGTTCGCCCCTTCCACATGAACCGGCGACGCAGCAGACCATTTCTTGGAAGGGACTGGAACCGGGGACAAGCTATGCGGCGGCCGTCAAAACCCGGGACATGCAAGGAAATCTGTCGGAACTTTCGAATCCACTGGTTTTCGAAACCGATACGCTCTACATACCGCCGGAAGTCGATGAAACGCCCCCAAGCCGGGTTGATGATTTTCGTGTCGTGTCGGTCCTGACGGATGGTTTCCGCCTTCTTTGGACGATGACCGGGGATGATGGGATGGAGGGCTTGGCCGATTCGATGGCTGTTGCGTTGACAGCCGGTGATACACCCATCGAGGACGAAGCGGCTTGGATGGGCGCGGCCAAGCTCCAAGATCTGCCCTCGATTGAGCCGCCGGGGACGGAAATGCAATTCGATCTCAGCGGACTGGAGCCGGAAAGCGCCTATGCCCTCGCGATCCGTGTTTTCGATGAGGCGGGAAATGTCTCGCCGATGTCACCACCGCTGGTCCACCGGACATTGGCGTTGCCCGATACAATGGATCCCGAACCGATCATCGATCTCACCCTGGCGGCGGTCGGGACCACATTTGTACAACTCGAATGGACCGCCCCCGGCGACCCCGATGGGGAGCTTCAGCGCTATATTCTCGGCTGGAAATTCGGAGATTGGGAGCCGAGTCTCAGAGCATGGGAACTGGCCGCCAAAGACTCGACTTCGTTGCCCGCGCCTTCCCCGCCGGGCTCTCTGGAAACGGTTCGCCTTGAGGGCCTGCTGCCCGATACAACCTATTCCTTTCAGATCCGATGCCGGGATGCGGCCGATCATCTCTCCGAGGAGGGGACTGTTTTAACAATCGAGACCTTGCCGTTGGAGGATCCGCCCGATCCGCCGGATGATCCCCCGCCGCCGTGGCCGATCACCGATCTTTCCCTCGCCGATGTGGGACTGGATTGGATGATTCTCACCTGGTCGGCGCCGCCCGATTCAGGGGATCTCATCATTTCCTACGTCCTCGGTATTTATCCGGGATCGCCGATTGAAGATGAAGCCGGCTGGGAGAGCGCCCTGCATCTGACAGAGGGTCTGCCGCCCCCGGCGCCTGAGGGCGCGGTTCAATCGGTTCGGATCGATGATATCTCGCTCAAGAATGGGTCCGGTGTCGCTCTGCGCGCGCTTTTCAACGAGGACAGCCTGACGGCGCTCGCGAATCCCCTGTGGATCGATCCGCAGACACAACCGCCGGAAGATCCGGAACCACCCGCGGCCGTGGATGACTTGCACATTTTAAGCATAGGGCCGGAAGAGCTCGTTCTGGAATGGACCGCGCCCCACCCTGGATTGCATGGGGGGGATGTGATCTCCTATGAACTCGGGATATCTCCCGAAATGATCACCGAGGAATCATGGGATTTGGTGGAAAAAATCGAGGACCCACCGCTGCCGGCGGCGCCGGGAACGATGCAAGATTGGTGGGTCGGCGATCTGACCGAGGGAACATTATACATTTTCGCCCTGAAAAGCCGGTCGGAAGATTTGCTCTGGTCGCCTCTCTCGAACCTACTCACGCTGACGACTCCCCAGATCGACGCCGTGCCGCCGCTGCCTCCATCCACACTGAATGTGCAATGGCTCGAAGAGGACCTGCTGCTGTTGGAATGGCCGCCGGTCAACGATCCCTACCTTACCGGGTATCATGTGTACCAGCGTCTGGGCGCCGGGGAATTCATGCGGGTGACCGTTGAGCCGGTTTCGGCGCCCCGTCTGGAATTGACCGCACCGACGGCGGATGCGCCGGTCCTGTACGCTGTGACTTCGGTTAATCGTTGGGGATTGGAAAGCGCTCTATCAGAGGAAACGATGCTTTATACCGATGCCTTCCGCCTGATGTGTCCCAGGCCTCACCCGGCGCGGGCGTCGGCGCGGTTCCAATTGTCCCTGCCGCCGGCTCCTGGAGGTAATGTTCAACTTCAGGCGGCCGTCTACACGCTCTCAGGCAGACGGCTCTTTATGCTCTGGAACGGCCCTGTCCGGGCGGGCCGGGAGATTGAACTGATCTGGGATGGTCTCTCTGAATCGGGCCGTCCCGTGACGCCGGGGTTCTATCTTCTTAGAGTTCGAGCGGGGAATGACGTTCGGGGAATGAAGTTTCTGCTGATCGAGTAATTCCACAAGCCGGTGATCGCGCTGTTGCGCCATCATAACTGTTGCGGGCTATGTCACGCGCAACAGATCCATAACCTTCTCCAATTCCTTCTCCACAAGGCCGATGGCCGGGATGCCCGCCGCGGGAGACATGTCGAGTTCCCGCCAAAACTCTTCAGGCGGATCACCGATGGGTGGGAACTGGGGGATATAGGGGACAACCTGTGCGGTCAGCGTGTCGGCGACATAGAGCAGAGTCGTCAGCTTCCGGTGGGTCGTTGCCGCATGGGGTTGGTGATGGTACTGCACGGCGTTCGAGAGGATCTTGGGAAGTTTCCATTGCTGAATCAGCCAGGCTCCGGCGTCGGCGTGTGTGAATCCTAGATGTCTGAATTCACTGGGACCCGAGCCCTCTTCTGAATCTTCATGATCGCCGAGGATCTCTGCGACCCTTTCGGGAATGACCTGATCGAGAATAATCCATCCGACATTGTGCAATAGACCCGTGACGAAGGCGGTTTCAGGTTTGGCCGCTCGCGTTTGACGGGCCAGATGACGAGCGAGAATCCCCGTTCCGACGCTGTGGCGCCAGACGAGATCGACATCAAAATTTGTCAAATAGGGTTTCCGGAGCAACAGGCCTGTTTGCACAACAAGGGCGATGGAGAGGTTTTTTAATTCGCTGAGACCGGCATAGATAATCGCATCCCGCACATTCACCAGCTTCCGGCGCAGCCCGAAACTGACGGAATTGACAATCCGCAGAAGATTGACGGTCAGGGAGGGGTCGCTCTCAACGATTTGGGTCAGATGATCGACCGTTGTTTCCGGCCGGTCGATGACCTCCCAGAGCCGGGCGATAGCATGGGGAACGGGGGAGAGGTAATCTCTCTCCCCCAACGCGTTCTGGACACGCGCCAGGGCATTGTTTTCTATGATTTCAGTCACGATGGAATCCTCTGGTCCGCCCCCCGATGTTGATCTATCGGCAGGGGAAGTGGAATCGTTGAGGGGTGGATGAGGTTCCACCGGGACCGGGCATGGCTCGAGGGGGGATGGAAGGGCGGGCTCATTTCCTTCTCACAAATCGAGATAGGGCGGCCTGCGACGAAGTTCCATGAATTCCGAGATCCACCGGGAGGCATTTTTGTCGCCCGCTGCGCCCGTCTTCCCGGCCTCCTCGAGCCGCTTTTGGAATCTTTCCCGGATCTCTTCGGGATCCCAGCCGGCGACACCGGCGATCCAATCGATCGGATCGGCGGGTTTGACGGGATCGATTTGAAAGCGCCCGGAGGACTCTGCCCTCACGAGGATTTCGGCCGGTTTGCCGAAGAGGTTGTGGACATTTCCCAGGACATCCTGATAGGCGCCCAGCAGGGCGATGGCCAGGATATAAGGCTCTCCGGAATCGGTCGGGTGAAGCTCCAATCCTTCTTTAACATTCTTAGGAGCGACGAAGTGATCCATCTTGCCGTCACTATCACAGGTCATGTCGAGGAGGATCCCGATCTCCACAGGGGTCTCATCAAGGCGGTGGATCGGAAGGACGGGGTAGAGTTGCCCGATCGCCCAGGCGTCGGGTGCTGAGCGGAAGACACTGAAGTTGGCGATATAGCCCCGGCGAAAAACCCGCTGTAATTGGGAGAACTCGCCCGTCACCTCACCCGCGTCACGGGCATAGGCGAGAGCCTTCCGGCAGACATCCCGAAAAACCGACTCGGCGCGGGCGCGGGCCTTGAGGCTGAGATAACCGAGATCAAAGAGAGATTGCAATTCCTCCCGCTCCTGCAAAGCGTCGTGATAATACTCCCTGTAATTTTTGGGATTGATAACGCGGAGGGTTTCCTCCAGTTCGGCCATGAGGGGATGTTCTTCCGCGCCGGTCTCGGGGGGTGGAGTGGGTGCGGCTTCCCGGGCATGTACATTGAAAAGGAGCAGCGCGTGGTAGGCGGTCATCGCCCGGCCGCTCTCTGAAATCAAAGCCGGATAGGGAACCTTTTCGTGATCGCAAACCTCACGTGTGTTGTAGACGACGTCGTTGGCGTATTCTTCAAGGGAGTAATTAACACTCGAATCGGCCGAGCTTCCCGATCCATCGTAATCGACACCGAGGCCGCCGCCGACATTAAGAAGGGTGACCGGAAAACCCATTTTCCGGACTTTTGTATAAACGCGGGCCGCTTCCTTCACCGCCTTCTTAATCTTGCGGATATCGGGTATCTGGCTGCCGATATGAAAGTGGAGCATCCGAAGACGCTCCGTCATTCCCATGTCGCGGATCAGATCAAGGGCGTAGACGAGATCGGGTGTGGTGAGCCCGAATTTGCCTGCATCGCCGCCGGTCGACTCCCACTTGCCGCTGCCGCGGCTGTAAAGCCGTCCGCGGAGGCCCAATTCCAGAAGTCCGCGATCGTCACCGAGGGCGTTTAAGATTTCCAGTTCCCGGATCTGTTCCACCACGATCGCAACACGCAGCCCGGCGCGGGCGGCCAGAACAGCCATCCGGAGATACGAGGCGTCTTTAAAACCATTGCAAACAACCAGTGTGCCCGGCGGGAGGTCCATCCCCAGAACCAGATGAAGCTCCCCTTTGCTTCCCGACTCGATCCCGAGACCCAAATCACGGCCTGATTTCAAGATCTGCTCGACGACGACGCGTTGCGGACTGACTTTAAGCGGGTAGACCGGTTGGTACGGGGCGTCATATGCAAACTTTGTTTTTGCCGCGTCAAAAGCTCTGTGCAGCCGTTGAACCTCTGTCTCCAAAATCTGTGGAAAGCGGACGAGGAAAGGCGGGTTTATCTTGCGGCCGCGGGCTTCTTGTACAATCTCCCACAGATCGATCTCCGGCCCGCCGGGGACCGGCTGGACAGCAAGGTGGCCGGTCCGGGTTATGCTGAAATATCCGTGGCCCCAGTTTTCGACTCCGTACAGCTCGAGCGCACGGCGGATGGCCGATTCCAACCGCTACCTCCCTGATCGTTCTGCGGGCTCCGCCGCCGGTCCGAAAACCGGCGGTTAAAAGAGAATCCCAAAATGAAACCGGTGTGTCGAACCAAGACCGGCTTCCTCCGCGACGAGGCCGTAAGCGGCGTGGACACGCCCGCGCGTCAGCGTCAGGCCGCCGGAAAAGAGGGTGCCGCCGTCATCGCCCGGCCGGTGCCGCACGCCGGCCTGGATCCCGACCATCTGCATCGGCAAGGCCGGCCGATAATCGACGCCGAAGCTGAGCTCTTGAAGCCCGACACCTTCCGGATCCCAAATCAAACCCGCGGGGAATCGAAAGAGGTGATTCCATTCCAGGAGAACGCCCCCTTCAAGGCGAAGATTCAGGCGCTCTGAGTCGCCACCGTCCCAGGAGAGGTTGCTGAGGGCGTGGCGCATCACAAATCCGGCCTGAGCGCGATCGGTCAGATGCCATGTTAAACCCAGATCGAGATCGTAACCCGAAGCAGACAATCCGGTCACATCGCCGCCGACGCTGAGGTAACTCAGATTACATCCGACGGTCGAGGACTTTAACGATGAAAAAGCGGTGCCGACCGTCAGGCGGGTTTCACGATAGGTGTCTCCTTCGGCGTCGAGACTGAGAATATCGGCTCCAAAACCCAAAACGCGGGAGATTTCCGATCCGCCCCCGGCGGTGAGGCGGCCGCCGGCATCGGCATCCACATAATTTTTGTAAAAGGGCAGGGCGATGGCCGCAAAGGAATGACGGACAAGGCCTTCGCCGAAAAGATCACCGCTGCCCGCCATGAAGGACCGCTGGGTGACGTGCGGCAACAGGGCTGGATTCCAATGGACGGCGGAGGGATCTTGGATCCAGGCGATGCTTCCCGCCCCAAAGACGGCCCCGGTCGCCCCCCACGGCAAATCGGGAAAGGCCCCCTGCGTTGCGGAGCCTGCGCCCAAAGCCGGGGAGGAAATGATAAAGAGGGTCAAAATGAAACGTACGATCCGCGGCATGATTCTTCCCTTCATACGCGTCTTGCATCAGTTTCTTACGTAGGACACTTGACTCAGCCGCTTAGCGCGGCCGCCTACCTAAGATAGAGAATGGGCCAGATGTGTTTTTCCGACCCACCGTCCGAAAATCGGGCTTCCCACTTGAGGAGATAGGCTCCGGAGTGGACCCGCGCATTATCTCCGTTGCGCCCATCCCACTGAATTTCAATATAGTTTAGGTTCTGGTCCCAGCGCCACTCCCGCACCAAGCCGCCTTCAATGTTAAGGAGCCGGGCATCGACATGCTCATACCCGATCGGGTGCGAAATGGTCATTATGTCTCCCGGCCTGAAGGGTTTTGGGATGAGAACCTCTCCCGCCGTGACATAGATGACGGTCTGCGCAGCCGAATGACCCGACTCATTGCCGGCGGCATCCCGTCCGGCCGCGGCGATCTCTTGCGGGCCGGGTGTTAAACTGATGGGGACGGAAAATTCTCCGCCGGCGCCGACATCGGCTGTGGCGACGCGTTTGCCATCTTTGAAAATCGCGACGGCGGGAAGGCTGTCGACCACACCGGCGACGGTGATCTGATCTGTTGTTACTGAGGAGGGCAGAGGATTGAGCACCGGTACAATAGTGGGCGCGGTGTTATCCAGCCCGATCCAAAGAGCGCGGATCTCTTCACGGCGGCAGCCGCCTGTTTGCGCGTAAACAGGGATAAGCACCGACGCCGCATCCGATGCTTCATTCGCGGCTGGAATCAGATAGGTGATAACAAAGGTTGTGTCATTGGTCTGTTGTGTCGCCTCATTCCCATCTTTAAAGCGGGAGCTGATCCCCTGAAAATCGGCGCCGACATTGATCTCGAGCTCTCCCGGGCTGCTCCATTGGGTTTCTATTTTTAATGTATCACTGTTTTTAAAAACAGTTTTCGCATTTATCAACCGGGTCGCTATATGAACCGGCGGATGATTGTTCATGGTGAGACGGAGGCTGTTATCGGTGAAACGATCCCCGAAGCGTGTTGATGCCGTGAGGCCGACCACAAGGGAATCGGCGTCGGGAGTGGTGTTGTTTTCAGAAGTCGTATATTGAATCGTATAGAGCCCGCCCCCCTCGGGGTAGACGGTATAAGGACCCGGGAGGCCGTTATCAATATGGGCGAAATCGGGAACGATGCTGAGATCGTCCCGGTCCCAGCGGGTCTTAATGACAATGGACCATTCATCACTGATGCATGAGGATGAGTCGGCCAATACCGAGCCCAGCGGGATCGGTGTATTGTGAAGGTTCAACAAAATCGTCGTATCGACAGCGGTGTTCCCCGCGGGATCGACAGCGGTGATCGGCACCGGAAGGCTGTCCGCATCGGCGGTTGTGTTATAAAAAGAGAGGGTGTACTGGAATCGCGTTGTGGTGCCGGACTCCATCATCTGCAGGCCGCCGAGCGTGTCCGAATCGACAGCGGTGAAATCAGGCCGGATGCGGTAGTCGTCCCCATTCCATGTCGTCTCGAGTTGAATCGACTCCCCATCACGAACCAGGGTATCGCCCTCGACAAAGAGCGTTGAGGTATGGACCGGGGCCGTGATGTCCAGCACCAGATCCAACGGATCAGCGACAATCGACTGTGTGCCGCTCCAGGCGGCGGCTTTGACCGTATAATCTCCTTCTGAGACCAGACGCGGATCCAAACCGGCGGGATCCGCCGTTCCGTTCCATATCAGTTCGACCGCGCCGGTTCCCACCGCAACACTGTCGAGGAGGGTGCGGATGGGAACATCGGATGAATCGACCTGAACCCGGAGGTAACCGGCCTGGTTGAGACGCACCGTGATCAGGAGATGATCCTGGATGCCGTCTCCATTCGGAGAGAAAGCGCCACTATCGAGCGCGAAATCTTCAAAGAGAAGCTGCTGGCCGGCGGCGGGCGCCGGAAGCGACAGGGCCAATCCGGGAAGAAGACATATGATCCGCAGAGCGAGACGGATCGAAGCTGGTAGGGTCACCGTCTTAATGATCCTTTCCTTCGGAAGCCGGGCCGCTTCTGGGTTCCTATCATCCCGCGGCCCTGTGGAAGCGAGACACTCACGGAGATTATGGGTCTCCCAGGGCTGTTGTCAAACGCTCGCGTCGCGACGCCAAGATTGGATCCGCCCCTGAAGAGGGGTAAGCTGCAGGACGGAGAGGTGGAGCTTCGCAGGTGGTTGCGGAGGCGCGGTTATGCGATGTGGGGTGATAAGGGAGGGTCGATGCCGCGATCATTAGGGCTGGCGCTCAGCGGGGGCGTCGCGAGGAGCATTGTGCATGTGGGCGTTCTGAAGGTCTTCAAGGCGGAGGGGATCCCGATCGACGCCATTGCGGGGACATCGGGCGGCTCGATCGCGGCGGTGCTCTATGCCGCCGGGCTGCCGGTGACCGATATGGCGGCGCTCGCCGGCAAGCTCTCCTGGCGCGAACTGGCCCACCTCTCGCCGAAGCGGCTGGGATTCCTTTCCACGGCGCCGATCCGCCAATTCATCGAAAAGTGGATCGGCAATCCATCCTTTGAGGATCTCAAAATTCCCTGCGCCGTCGTGGCGACCGATATGACGACCTTCGCGGCGCACGTTTTCAACAGCGGGCCGATTCTGCCGGCCGTCGAAGCCTCATGTGCCATCCCGCATCTCTTCAGTCCGGTCAAGATCGACGGAAAGATCTATCTCGACGGCGGGGTTGTTAATTTTTTGCCCGTGGAGTGCTTGAGTTCGATGGGCGCCGAAATGACGGTGGGAGTGTCGACGATCAAGGACCCTCCCCGCGGCGGCGAACCCCGGCATCTGGTGGAACTGATGGCTCAGTTTTCTGGACTTGTACAATACAATAATTATATGCAATCCCGCGAGCGGGTGGATATTCTCATTCATCCGAACATGGAGAAGTTCCCGGTCTTCGAGTTACACAAAGCCGGCCTGCTTCTTGAGGAAGGGGAGAAGGCCGCGCGGAGCGCCTTGCCGAGGATACGGGCTCTTCTGGATGAGGGGCCGCAGAGAGAAAATTAAGAGCGGGGACGGCGGAAATGGCGGAAATGACGGAACCCAGGCATCTCAAGATTCTCAATGTCGCCCATATCCGGTGGTGGAGCGCCCTGGCCCACTATGCGCATGCCGTCGCCGTGTCGCTGCAACGCCGGGGGCATCATGTCATCGCCGCCGGCGCCCAAAATTCCCCCTATATGGATCGATGCATAACTTCCGGTCTCCCGACATTGAAAGGGATCCGTTCCGCCGGCAACGGCATGACCGGCCGTATGCCCTCGCTGTTCCTCATCCGCCGGATGATCCGGGAGGGTGAACTCGATGTTCTGATCGTTCACACCGGACCGGGCCACGGGGAATTGGCCCTGTCCCGGTGGGGGATGAAAGAGAAGGTTCTGCTCATCCGCGCCCGGCCGGAGATCCGCCCGCCCAGAGACAATATGGTGAACCGGGTCCTCCACCGGCGGTTGACCGACCGGATCCTCCTTTCCGGCGAGTTCATGAAGAAAGATCACTACAGCGGATGGTTTTTGGATTCGGGAAGAATGACCGTCATCCACGGCGGGGTCGATGTTGAACATTTTTCAAGGGAGCGCTGGGAGGGCGAGGCGGCGGAGATCCGCAAGCGTTTCGGCCTGTCCCGGCGGTCGACGCTGGTCGGATTGATCGGGCGGCTGAGCCCTGTCAAAGGGCACCGGACGGCTCTGGAGGCGCTCCTTCCGTTGATGACGGCGGATGAAAACCTCCAGCTCATCTTCGCGGGCGGCGAGTCGCAGGTGCGCTGGATAGAATTGGCCAAAAAGATTCCCGGCGCGCTATTAGCGCGGGTCCATTATATAGGACAGGTGCCGGATGCGGCGCCCGCCATGACGGCCTGCGATGCGGTGTTGATACCGAGCACCGGCTCGGAAGCGGTCTGCCGGGTGGCGATGGAGTGTCTTGCGCTGGGTGTGCCCGTCGTCGGCACCTCTGTGAATGTGATACCTGAGGTGATCCAGGACGGTGAGACCGGATGGATTGTCCCGCCGGGCGATCCGGCGGCCCTGCGGCGCACGGTGGATGCGATCATGAAAAACCCCGATGAAGCGCGGCGGCGGGCTGAACGGGGCCATGCGGCGGCGCAAAAGTTGTACTCTTGGGATGCCCTCGGCGGCCGGCTCGAAGGTTTGCTATGGCAGGCTTTGGCCGGTGATGATTGGGATTGAGGCGGGGAGGAAACGGCTTTGACACAACTTGTTCATGAGAAATTGCATCAGGTTGAAGGCATCTTGAAGGAACTCGACATCGACTGCTGGCTGACCTTTGTCCGCGAGACAACCGATGCCGGCGATCCCGTGCTGCCGTTGATCCTCGATCACCCCCTCACCTGGCAAAGCGCCCTGATCCTTACACAATCGGGCGAACGGATCGCGATCGTGGGGAAATATGAAGATGAAGCGGTGAGATCCAGCGGCGCCTGGTCGAAGGTTCTCACCTATGTTCAGAGCATAAAAGAGCCCCTCTGCAACGAACTGAACCGCCTGCAGCCGAAAGAGGTCGCGCTCAATTACTCATTGAATGATGTCAAGGCGGATGGCCTTACGTTCGGTCTTTTTGAATTGTTAAAGCAGCATCTTTCGGAGACACCCTTTGCCAGCCGTTTCCTCAGCGCCGAGAAGATTATCGGCACCCTCAGGGGCAGGAAATCTCCCGGAGAGATTCAGCGCGTGCGCCGGGCGATCGCGACGACGGAAGAGATCTTTCTCGACCTCACCCGCTATGCGCGGCCGGGCCACACCGAGATCGACATTCACGGTCATCTCCATGACGCGGCGGCCCGGCGGCATGTCGGCTTGGCCTGGGAGGCGGCGCTCTGTCCCTCCGTAACCACGGGGCCGGGATCGATGGCCGGGCACGGCTTTCCTTCCGATCAGCTCTGCGTCTCTGAGGGGAATATCTTTCACATTGATTATGGCGTCCGGCGCGATGGGTATTGTTCCGATCTTCAACGCTCCTGGTATGTGCCGCGCACCGGGGAAACGAGGCCGCCTGAGAGTGTGCAAAAGGGATTCGATACGGTACGCCGGGCCATCCTCGCCGCCGCTGAGGTGTTGCAGCCGGGTGTCGAGGGCTGGACCGTCGACGCCGCCGCGCGCCGGGTCGTCATTGAGGCCGGTTATCCCGAGTACCAGCATGCGACGGGACACCAGGTCGGCCGGGCCTGCCATGACGGCGGCGGCGTGCTGGGACCGCAATGGGAGCGCTACGGGCAAACGCCCTTCTTCCCGATTGAAGAGGGAAATATCTTCACCTTGGAACTCGGCGTCGATCTCGAGGGGCGCGGATATCTCGGATTGGAAGAGATGGTTTTAGTGACGAAGAAGGGGATCGAGTGGTTATCCTCACCCCAAGAGAGTCTGCCGCTATTGCCGGTATAACGGGGAAGGGTTCGATGACAAAGCTGCCGGTTTCGATCTTCATCCTCACGCTGAATGAGGCCGACCGTCTGCCGAAGACGCTGCGGTCGGTCCCGTGGGCCGATGAGATCCTCGTCATCGATTGCGGATCAACCGACGGCACGATCGACGCGGCTGAAGCGTCAGGCGCCCGCGTGATTCGCCATCCCTGGGAAGGATACAGCCGGCAGAAATCCTTCGCCCTGACGCAATGCCGCCATCCCTGGGTTCTGTGGCTGGATGCCGATGAAGAGGTGACCGTCGAGCTGGCTCACTCCATCCGGAAGGCGATGGAAAGTGAAACCACAGCCGGCGGATTCGCCATGGCGCGCCGCACCGTTTACCTTGGGAAGGCGCTGCGATGGGGCGGATGGTACCCCGACTGGAAGACGCGGCTTTTTCTGAAAGATAAGGTGCGTTTCGACGAGCGGATGGTGCACGAGACGGCCGTGATCGACGGGCGCGTCGAGCGGCTGCGGGGGGATCTTCTACATTATTCGTACCGCAATCTCACGCATCATCTCGAAAAGATCAACGAGTACACGACGCTTTGGGCGGAGGGGGCGCCGGGCCGGCCGGCTCTTCCGGACCTGATCTTCCGCCCGCCGGCGAAATTTCTCAAAGCCTATATTTTAAAGTTGGGATTTCTCGAAGGGTGGCGCGGCCTGGTCGTCGCCACCATGGGCGCCTACTATGTTGCGCTGAAGTATGCGAAACTCTTTGAAAAGTATAAGTAAAGAACTGCAACGGGAGGAAGAGATGGAAGAGGAAAAGAAAGCCGAAGAGGAACCGAAGCAAGCGGAGACGAAAAGCGAAGCGCCGGGGAAACCGGAGTTGACCTACAATGAATTCGCCCGCATGGATCTCCGGGTCGCCGTCATTACCGCCGCGGAGCCGCATCCCAACGCCGACCGTTTGTTAAAGATGCAGGTCGATCTCGGCTCGGGTGACACACGCCAGCTCGTCGCCGGGATCGCCGGGCAGTACCAGCCGGAGGATCTTGTCGGCCGGAAGATATGCGTCGTCGCCAACCTGAAACCGGCGAAACTCCGCGGCGAGCTCTCCCAGGGGATGCTCCTGGCGGCATCCGACGGCGAGACGATCAGCCTTCTCAAGCCCGATCAGGATGTCGCCCCGGGGTCGGCGATCAGCTGACGGGGCCGGCATGCAGACGAGCGGTTCAGAACCGGAATTCACCGGCGAGTTCTTTATTCCCGGCAAGTCCGGCGAGCGGATCGAAGCGGACCATATGGAAAGGTATCGTTTCGCCTCCGGATTCGCACAGGGCAGGACCGTATTGGATATAGCTTGCGGTGTTGGATTCTCGGCGCCCCTGTTCCTGGCCGCCGGCGCCGCTCGGTATGTCGGCGTCGACCTGAACGAACAGCTGATTCAATATGCGGCGCGCACCTACGGTTCGGAAAAGGCCCGATTTGTCGCCGGCGATATCTGTACTTATGAGGACGGCGAGAGATATGATCTCGTCGTCTGTTATGAGACGATCGAGCATATCAAAGATTACCGTTCGGCGCTTGGAAACTTGTATCATCTTCTCAACACGGATGGAGTGCTCATCATCTCTTCACCGCATCGCTTGATTACCTCACCGCGCGCGAATTCACTCACCGACAAGCCCTCCAACGAATTTCATATCCAAGAATTTACGCCAGAGGAACTGCTGCCGGAATTAAAGGCAGCGGGATTTTCCACTCTTGAACAGGGGCTCTATGGCCAGCGTCAAAGACGGCGCATCATCGCAAACCGGGTGATTCGAAGAATCGTAAGCCTTGTATTTGGCAATCCAAATATGACCACATCGCCGCAAGTGACGCCGGTAATTGATAAAGTCCCGCGATACTTCATATTTGTCGTAAAGAAGAATTGAAACCGGCGGCCGAATCCCGCCAGCTCAGTTTCTCGCAATAAGCGGTAATCGCAGTCTTAACTTCAATATAGTTATGGGTTAAAATATTTCTGGCATGTCCATAAGGACAGTCCACGGTTTTGTACCGACTGCGCGCTGGGATCGATATTCCTCTTTAAGCGTGTCTCTTGTATTCTCGCCATCGGCTCCTCCGCGTCTCCTAGATACAGACCCTGCAATATCAAAGCTGCGTCCCGGCTCCACCGCGCCGGGTCGGTTGAGCCGGGAAGGCGAAATTCTCCCATGGCATTCCAATGCCATGGCCGCGCAAGGGGGAGGTTCCAATGATCTGCAAAAAGATGGGTTCCTATTTGTTGTGCCCGGTCATCGCATTGTTCTTGAATGCGGGGTTTGATTCGGGCGGCAGCGCCGCCGATTTCGACGGCGCTCCGCCACCGATGGGCGCCTATCAACTCGAAGCAGTAGGCGCTGTTGCCGCCTATCAGGAGCTGGAGCGCGGGGCGACGATTTATACATTCGGCGATCCCGCAGAGCTGAGATCGCAACTCGGTATCCCGACCTATTCCGTCTCAGATCCGGGGCCACTCCTGGGCTATGCCATCCGAAGGCTCCCCAACGGCCGGTATGCCGTCATCTATCCTTAAGAACTGGAATCCGAATCCGAACACACCGCCGTCCGCGCCCACAAATCCTGCAAGCGAAATGGACGGGAATGTGCTGACCCTTTCCTGGGACGCGGCGATCGACGATGAAACACCCACTTTGGGATTAACGTATAACCTCTGTGTGGGGACGACCCCCGGCGGCTCGGAGATCATGTCAGCGATGGCCGATTCAATGACGGGGTATCGCAAGGTCGTGCAGCTGGGAAACACGAATCATAATACCAGCTGGATGATTACCCTTCCCGACCCGCCGCCTCCGGAATTTTATTGGAGTGTTCAAGCTATCGATGCCTGCTTTGCGGGATCACCCTTCGTGGCCGGCGGCCTCGACACAGCCGCCCCCCCCGACGATGTTGATCCAATGCCGACGAGCTTCGCCGTCCAGCTGATCAATCCGAATCCGTTCTATAAACAAACGGCCATCCGGTTTGATGTGCCGACTGCGGGAGCGGTGCGGCTCGACGTCTTTAACATTGCCGGGCGAAAGGTCAGGACTCTCGTAAACCGCCGGATGGATCCCGCCAGGCACACCTCGATCTGGGATGGACGCGATGACGGCGGCCGATCCGTATCCGCCGGCGTCTATTTTATAAGGCTCGACGCCGCGTCGGCGACATTGACGCAGAAGGTGGTGCGGATCGAGTAAGATCGTCAAGGGCGCATTCCGCCGGCTCCTACTGCGACGGCAACTCTTCCAGAAATCTTTGAAGAGGAATCACCTCAACTCCATCGATCAATTGCTTCCTGGGGCCGAGAAAGACGACAATCCGCCGCTTCAGCCGGGGAACACGCTCCGCAAAGGAGGACAGCCCCTTGAGAGATCCACGATCGATACGGCGCCCGGACTTGACCTCGATCGCCCAGAGTTCTCGATCCACCTCCAGGATGAAATCCACCTCGACGCCGTGGCGCGTGCGGTAATAGGAAAGCCCGGCCTGCGGCCATAGACCATCCAGTCGACGATGCAGCTCGTAGCCGACGAGATGCTCCAAAAGAAGCCCACATTCATCATCCAGAGGCCGGTCGAGTGGCCGGCGCAAGAGAGCGTTCCGTACACCGAGATCAAACAGGAACAACTTGGGATGAGAGATGAGGCTCGCCCGATCTGAGTCGCTCCAGGCGGGAACTCGGAAGAGGATGAGGGTATCCTCCAAAACCTCGATATATCGGCGGGCGGTTTCATAGCTCAGGCCCGCATCACTGCAGAGCGCATTGATGTTGAGAATGCGGCCCGATGATGCCGCCACAAGTTCGAGCAGCCGGCCATAGCCGCCAATGTTTCGGACAAGGGCTTCCGCCTGGACTTCCTCGCGAAGGTAGGTATCGACGTAGCTGCGGAGATCCGCCTCGCGAGTGGGCGGATCCGGCTCGGCGTAGATTCCGGGAAGGGTCCCGTGTGCGAGCGCGCGTTCGAGCACGAACTCCCCACCGAGTTCACAGGCCAGCAGTGGGTGGAGATAGTGAACATGGATTCGACCGGGGAGTAAATTCGCATGCCCCCGTCTCAGCTTACGAGCGCTTGATCCGGACAAGAGGAAACGGAAACGCTGCGGACGTTCGTCGAGCATGACTTGTACGAGGTTCAATAGGGCAGGGACACGTTGAACCTCATCGATGAAGACGGATCGGGTTTCCGGCCCTGCGCCGCGAAGTTCATGCTCCAACCGCTCGGGGTGTGTGACATAGTCCCGGAACGCCACCGGGCTGGCGAGGTTCACCGTAAGATCAGGCTTCAACAAGTTGACCAACGTCGATTTCCCGACCTGCCGTGGGCCCATAAGGAGGACGCTGCGCTTCCCGGTCTGTAGTTTGGTGGTGAGGAATCTTTCATACATGTGGGTAGAATAGCCGCATTTTTACCCACGGTCAAGAAATCTTTATAGCCCTTGACAAATCTGACGATTATTGTATTATACCATTAATACAACAGAACACTAGGACTCTAGAACGCTTGAAAGGGGGGATGACCTTGGGGATTGAGATCAAGCTGGATCTGAAAAGCGGGGTGCCCTTCTACCGCCAGATCATCGATCAGGTGAAGACGGCGATGGCGACCGGCCGGCTCGAGTCGGGCGACCGGCTGCCCACCGTCCGCCAACTGGCGGTGAACCTCTCCATTAATCCCAATACGGTGAGCCGCGCCTATACCGAGCTCGAACTGACGGGGCTGGTGGAGACACAGATGGGATCGGGTACCTTTGTCGGGACCAAACAAATTGAGCAGGATGAAGCCGAACGGCGGCGGATCTGCGATCAGATTTGCCAGGATTTTCTTTCAAGGGCTTCATCCTATGGATTCACTATCGAAGATATTTTAGAGAACCTCCGCCGGCGCTTGTCCGCCAAAGAAGGAGACAAAAAATGAAAGCGGTGAAGTCACAACAGGGCTTGTCAGTTCTGGATGAATTCTCCACGGGATTCCGCGCCGATTTCCGATTCAGTCCCTTCAACATCATGATCCTTGTCGCTATCTGTCTGATCGGCATGATTATTCATCTTGCGGTCTTTGAATTCAGCCTGAGGGTCATTATTACGATGATCGCCACATCGCTGATCCTGGCCGTTCTCTTCCGGTCGCTTCAGGTCTGGGAAGCGGTGCTGGTCCTCACCACCCTTGCGGGCCTGGTGACCTATCTGAATCACCGGCCGCATGGCGGAATTCTCGTCGCCACGGTTGTGGCGGCCAGCTTGATCGCACCGATGATACAGATCGCCTTTCAATGGGAAAAGGCGATCATCCTGCGCTTCGGCCGGTTCAAGGGTGTCCGGGGGAGCGGCGTTTTTTTCATTCTCCCGATTATTGATAAAGTCGCCAACTATGTCGATCAGCGCATTCGTGTGACCGATTTCAACGCCGAGACAACGCTTACAAAAGATACCGTTCCCGTCAATGTCGACGCGATCGCCTTCTGGATGGTCTGGGATGCGGAGAAATCGGTGCTCGAGGTTGAAGACTTTCTCGCCGCGGTCGCCCTCTCGGCGCAGACCGGGTTGCGCGATGCGATCGGCAAGCATGATCTCAGCGAGATGCTCTGCAATCGGGAGAAGCTGGGAAGTGAAATTCAGGCTCAGCTCGACGCCAAGACCAATGCCTGGGGGATCACCATCCAATCGGTGGAGATCCGTGATATCATCATCCCCAAGGCGCTTGAAGACGCGATGAGCCGCCAGGCGCAGGCGGAGCGCGAGCGCCAATCGCGGATCATCCTGTCGAACGCCGAGACGGAGATCGCCGAGAAATTCGCCGAGGCGGCAAAGCACTACGTGGAAAATCCCGAGGCGATGCATCTGAGGGCGATGAATATGATCTTCGAGGGGCTCAAGAAGAATGGATCGATGGTGATTGTTCCCAGCACCGCCGTCGAAACGATGGGTCTCGGCGCTTTGGGCGGATTGACCGCCTTTGACCGCATTCTCAAAGAGCATAACGAGAAGAAATCGTTGGCGTTGGAGGAGGGGGCGGCCGTGACGGATGCAAAGGCATGAAGGCCACGCTCTTTGTGACCTGTCTCGGCGACACATTTTATCCGCGGATCGGACGGGCCACGCTGCGCGTGCTCGAACGGATCGGACACATTGTCTCGGTGCCGCGGGATCAGACCTGCTGCGGCCAGCCCATGTTCAATGCCGGATACTTTGATGAAGCGCGCGCGGTTGCCCGCCGTTTCCTTGATCTTTTTGATGAGACAACCGGGCCGATCATCGCCCCATCGAGCTCCTGCGCCGCCATGGTCCGTCTGCATTACCCGGAGCTCTTCAAAGAAGAGGCGCTCTACCGCGCCAAAGCCGACACGGTCGGAAAGCGGACCTTTGAGTTCTGCGAGTTTCTTGTGCATCAGCAGAAGTTTCGAATGGCGGATTGGGGCGGGCGGTTCGATCGCTCGGTCACCTTTCACCGGAGTTGCCACTACCGGGGTTTGGGGATCAAAGAGGAGCCGATCGACCTCATCAAGCAAATACCGGGCATCCGCTACATCCCGCTGGAAAAGATCGATCAGTGCTGCGGTTTCGGCGGCACCTTCTCCCTCAATCTGCCGCATGTGAGCCGGGCGATGGCGGCCGAAAAGGTCGAGGCGATTCAGAGATCCGGCGCTGAACTTCTCATCTACGCCGATCCGGGATGCCTCATGAATATTACGGGCTACGCCCATCGCATCGGTGCGGAGTTGCCTGTCTTGCACATTGCCGAACTCCTCGATCAAGCCATGGGGAACGGGTCATGACGGTCAGAAGTTTTTACGATAAGACCCGGGAGGCCTGTGACGACCGGGAGCTGTCAAGAAAGCTGCACACGGCGACCGACCGGCAGGATCAGGCCCGGAAAGTCATCTGTGAAGAGCTGGGTGACATCGAGGCTTTCCGGGAGCTGGCCAAGGATCTTCGGGACGATATCCTCTGGAACCTCGATCGGTATCTCACCACGTTCGTCGAGCATGCCGAAACGGCGGGCGTGCGGGTCCACTGGGCCGCCGATGCCGGGGAGGCCCGGGAGGCGATCGCCGGTATCGCGGAGAAGCACAATGTTCAGCGGATCGTTAAAAGCAAATCGATGGTGACCGAAGAGATCGGCCTGAATGACCATCTTGAACGCCACGGATACGAAGTCATCGAAACCGATCTGGGCGAGTTTATTGTTCAACTGAAGGAAGAAGGGCCGTCCCATATTGTTGTGCCGGCCGTTCATCTCAGCACGGCCGATGTCGGCATGCTCTTCAAAGAGAAGCTCGGTTATACCGGCCCCATCGAAGCGGACGCTTTGACAAAAGCGGCGCGGCGGCATCTCAGGGAGATTTTCAAGACGGCGCAGATGGGGATCAGCGGCGTGAACCTCGCCGTGGCCGAACAGGGGCAGTGGATCATCTGCACCAATGAAGGCAATGGACGCTTCGTGACGACAATGCCGCAGGTCTATGTCGCCGTCATGGGCATGGAGCGGATCGTTCAGGATATCGACAGCGCCGGTGTGATCCTCAAATTGCTGGCCAAGTTCGCGACCGGCCAGCGGCTGACGCAGTATGTGAATATCATGCAAGGGCCGGGCGATGATGAGGGTCCCCGTCATGTGCATCTCGTCATTCTCGATAACGGCCGGAGCCGGATTTTGGGATCGCGCTATCGCTCGATGCTGCGCTGTATCCGTTGCGGCGCTTGTCTCAATGCCTGCCCTGTCTTCAAGCAGATCGGCGGACATCCCTATTCGGGGTGTTACTCGGGACCGATGGGTTCTGTACTACTGCCGCTGCTCGAGGGATTAAAGCAAGCCGGCGACGCGACGAAGGCCTGCAGCCTCTGCCGTCTGTGCAACGAGGTCTGCCCCGTCAAAATCCCATTGGCCGATCATATCGTGGCCCTGCGAAGCGATATGGTGAAAGCGGGAATCACCGATCGGCTCGAGCGGGTTTCAATGGCGGCGGCCTCGAGAATTCTTCGACATCCGCAAGGGTATCGCTGGGGCCGAAAATTCATGCGATCGATCCTGCGCCTGCGGAGTCACGCCGGCTGGGTCCGGGATCTCCCGTCGATTCCCGGCCGATGGACGCGGGAGAAGGATCTTCCCCTTCCGGCGCCCGAGAGTTTTATCGAAGCGTTCTATGCGCGGCAGGCAGCGGATCACGTGGAGGCGGATCGTGGAGAATAGGGTGCTACAGAACATAAGAGAGGCGCTGAAGACCGACCCGGGATCCGCGGCGCCCCCCGCGTACGACGCGATCGATAAGGGCCGGGCGCGGCTGGTCGCGCACGACCTTGAAAGAGACGATCTGATCAAGCTCTTTTGTGAAAGGGCGCAATCCTCAGGCTCGACGGTTCACCGCGTTAAAGATGTTTATGGTTTGAAAAGGATCCTGGCGGAGATCGCACCCTCCGGATCGATCGTGTCGGTTGCGGCGGGAGCGGAGCTGGCGACGCGGCTGGGCGAAGATCCATCCGCCTTATGGCCGGAGTCTTGCCGGATCCTCAGCGGGCGTTCGCTCACCCGGGAAACCCTCTTTGAAATCGAGGCGGCTTTAACCGGCGTCGAGCAGGGGATCGCGGAAACCGGCTCCATCATCCTTTCCGCAGGGGAAGATAAGCGGCGGTCCGCCTCCCTTACCGCCAAGAAGCATGTCGCCGTCATCTTTCCCGATCAGATCCGGAGTGACATGCTCGACTGGACGGCCGGATGGAGGCCGTCGCGGAGCGCGGCGTCGCCATCCGGCATGACTGTGATCAGCGGACCCAGTAAAACGGCCGATATTGAAATGAAACTCGTGGTCGGCGTGCACGGCCCAGCGGAACTGCATCTGATTCTGTTCGACGGCGGATAGTTGGACTATCCCAATCCCAACTCTTTCACAATATCGGGATATCTAATTTTGTAGGCTTCCGTCAAATGTGTTTCGTAGTGGTCTACGGTTATCGGTTGGAATTTTCCATCGGTCTTGCACTTTTCGTAATGCTCTTTATTCCTGTACATGACAACCTCGGCCGGGTTGCCTATGACAATCGCGAGGGGCGGGACATTTTTTGTAATTACCGAACCCATGCCGATAATCGCTCCTTCACCGATCTCGACACCGGGGAGGATCATGACACCGGCGCCGATCCACACAAAATCGCGGATGATCACCGGCTTGAGTTCGGCCATCTTGTCAAAGGGGATCGTTTCGGCATTGCGGTACCTGTGCTGAGCGGTAAAAATTGTGCAATTGTAGCCGATCCCGCTATTCTCACCGAGGTAGAGGCCGCCGGTGGAGTTGATCACCGTGCCGGTATGGATTGAAGAGCGGTTCTTGAGGATGACCCGATCCGGGCGGTTGATGCGGACCTTGTGTCCAATCCTGACACTCTCGCCGTAGAAGCAAAATTGCCCGGGGCGGTAACAGCACTTCTGGTCCTCGAGATACTCCCGATGGAGCCAGGAAAGGAACCGGTACAGCCCGGTTCTGCGGCAGCAATGTTTGATTCCGTTCTTCATATCTTTACCCAGATCGGCCGATGAAGGCGGGTTCCTGAGAGATCAGTGAGTTGATTCTCTTCGCTAACCTATTGCCATGGTGGGCTTTGTTGGCCATTGACAACCCTTTTTCCGGGAACCTCCGGGCCCCGCCGTGGTAAGAAATCCGGGTTTGGTCACAGAAGGGGGAGGGAGGTTTCATGATGCGCATGGCTGGGGTTTTCATTTTTCTGGCGCTCTTGGTTCTTTGGCCCACACAACAAGTCCCGCTCGCCGCCGCGGAAACAGGGATAACGGAGCCGCCGGCCGGCATGATTCTGATTCCGGATGGTGAGTTCATGATGGGGAAGGAAGGGGATGGGGATTACAGCCCTCCCCATCTTGTAAGGATCCATTCTTTTTATATGGATCAAACGGAAGTCACCAATGCCCAGTATTTAAAGTTTTGTGAAGAGACAGGGCACAAGCTGCCCTTTTTCTGGGGGATGGATCGGTTCTTCAGCGGGCCCGCGTTCCCTGATGTTCCCGTCATCGGGGTCAGCTGGAGCGAAGCGAAGGCGTATGCGAAATGGCGGGGGGGCAGGCTTCCGACCGAAGCCGAGTGGGAATATGCCGCCCGGGGCGGTCTCGAGGGCAAGAATTACTCCCACGGGGATGAGTATGACGACGACCTCTATGCCAAGACGGGAGACGGTGGTCCTTCTCCCGTGGGAAGCCGACCCCCGAACGGTTTTGGTCTCCACGATATGACCGGCAATGTGATGGAGTGGGTGAACGATTGGTACGATGACGAGACGTACAAAACACTGCCGGATGAAAACCCCAGCGGGCCGGCCGAGGGACGTTTCAAAGTGGTCCGGGGCGGGGGATGGCATACCGGACCCGGATGCAGCAAGGTCTTCCACCGGACCTGCCTCCAGACGAATTGGCTCGATTTCAATGTTGGTTTTCGATGCGCCCGGCACAAGCTGGGTTCAGCGGCCGCCCGAATGGAAGGGGTGATCCGGCTGGAGGGTCTTGAAAAGGGGCTGGCCGCCTACCACGGGATGAAGAAAGATCATCCCTGGGACTATTCATTCTTCGAATCGGAGTTCAACGATCTCGGTTACACATTCATGGGCGAGAAAAAGATGGATGAGGCGGTGGAAATCTTCAAGATCAATCTATTGAACAATCCCGAATCGGCGAACGCCTATGACAGCCTGGGTGAGGCTTATATGACCCTTGGGGAAAGGGATCTGGCGATAGAGAATTATAAGAAATCGCTGGCGCTGAATCCCAACAACAAGGGGGCGAAGGAAAAACTCAGGGAGCTGGGTGTCGAATTGGAATAATACCGCCAGGGAGAGCGGGGATGAACTATTTCCCCGCTCTGTACTTTTCAAGGATGCGGGCATCGGCCCACCAGTACTCACCGGTTCCGGTTCTTCCATTCACGAAGAAGAAAGTCTGCCCATCTGAAGAAATAAACGGCTGCCAGGCGCCGTTCTGGTTGATCGCTCCATCGAGATGAACCGCCTCCGTCCATCCGCCGTCATCGGCGCGGAATGAGATATACAATTCCGGTGCGTGGCCGAATCCACCCGGTCTTATCGAAGCGAAGACGAGATAGCTTTCGTCGGGCGCGATCGCCGGCGTGAGATCATAGGTTTCACTATTCACTGCGGGGCCCAGGTTTTCAGCCTCCGCAAACCGCCCATCCGTCCAGCGGGCCCGATAGATTTCGCTGTTTCTGCTTTCCAGATCCTTCTCCGCCATAAAATAGAGGGTGCCGTTGGCGCTCATGGAGAGGCCGCCGATCGACCAGTCACTATTGTTAAAGGGGGCGTCGAGCAGTTGAGCGCCGCTCCACCCGTCCGGTGTCCGGTCGACGAACCAAATGTGAGACTTTTGATCCTCAGCATTCTCCGCTGCGGAGCGGTTTGAGCGAAAATACAATCGTTGCCCGTCGGGGGAGAAGCAGGGCGCTGAATCGATCACCTCTTTTGAATCGCTGGAGAAGGAGGCGATCGCGGGCGGCGTCCATTGATTCTGCTCGAGTTTCATCGACCACAGTGACGGTATCGGCTGGGCGTTCTGGGACCAGAAGATCTCTTTTCCGCCGGGGGAAAAGGCGAGGGGTCCGTGAACATCGAAGGGGGTGATAAAAATGCCGGGCGCGAAGATCTCGGGGATCATTCCAGGCCGTCTCTGCCCCGGGTACTTTTCATTCATTACCGGAAAAGACCCGGCATCGGGGTCGGCCCCCCGGTTTCGCAAGAGCTCCGCAACCTCGCTGTGACCATAATCCCCGGCAAAATCCAATGCCGTCTTTCCGTTGAAGCAAACCGCATTGATATCGGCCCCGTAGGCGAGCAGAATATCGGCGCCCTTGGCGGAACCCTTCGCCGCCTCCAGGTGGAGGGGGGTCACATGGTAGATCTTTGCGATATTGGGATCGGCGCCACCGCGCACCAGCAGCTCGACCGCCTTTTCGGAACTGATACAGGCCATGTGCAAGGCGGTGGTGCCGTTCGTTGTCTTTGTGTTCAATTCGACGCCGCTGCGGATCAAGACCTCGAGAACCGCTTCCGTTCTCTCGCCCCCCCGAACGGCAAGGTGCAGCGATCTCATTCCGTCTTCCATCCTCAATTCCGGATTGGCGCCTTTGGAGATCAGCAATCCAACGACATCAGCATGGCCGTTTCTCACGGCGTAATTCAACGGAGTCCATCCCGTTTCCGCGCCGTGATTGATCTCCGACTTTTTATTGAGCAATAGATCCACAGCGGGAGTGTTTCCACGGGAGGCGGCAATGTCTAAAGGGATGAGACCGCTATGATCGGCATGATTGACATCCGCCCCTTCTGACACCAGATGGCCGATGATTTTGTTCTGGTCTTGCATGCAGGCCCAGTGCAGCGGTGTCCGCCCATCTTCATCTTTGGCGTTGACGAGATCGGGATCGCCCGCCAAAAGCCAGGTGATCTGGTAGAGATCCCCCTCGGCGGCCGCTTCAAATATGTCTTCCGCCTGTGAAGGGGCCGGGCGGGAGACGGCCGTGAGGATAAAAAACCCGATGATCCATAATCTATACATTTTATTTCCTTCACCTGGGGGATCGATGGCAGTTTTCAACGACAAGCTCCATAGAAGCATTGCCGTCATTCGATAACGAGGCAAGGTTTTTAAACAGATCAAACCCCCGGCCGCAAAACCGGGGGTTTGGATCTGTTCTGATCCTTGCGGATCCCTGTCAGGAAATGACGATTATTGAATCATCATCATCTTCCGGGTCATTTCATATCCGGGGGCCTTGAAGCGATAGAGATAGAGACCGGCGGGAACCCTTCTACCGGCATCGTTCACTCCGCGCCAGACAGCGGCATGGCGGCCGCCGGGCATGAATCCGTCGACAAGGGTGCGGACAAGACGCCCCTCAACCGTGAAGACTTCCAGAGTGACCCGAGCGCCCTCCGCGGGAATGTCATAGAAGATCGCCGTTTCCGGACTAAACGGATTCGGCCGGTTGAGATAGAGACCGAATGTCTGCGGCATCAGATCGTCCGGCACCGAGGATACATCGTCTTGGATATAAACCTCATAATCCTCCACCTCTCCATCGCTGGCGAGACCGGTGTAGGAGAGCGCCAGGAGCTGCGTCGCGAAGCGGAAGCGGGCGTAGGAAAGATGCCCCTGAAGTCCGTTAGCGGGAACGGGGAAGGTCAAGGTGTTGACGCCCGGGTTCACTGGTTGTCCCGCGAAGATCCGGTCGTCCACATCATCCCAATCACCGTCGCCGTTAAAGTCGATCCAAGCATCGATGAACCCGTTGGTGGAGGCGATGACATCGACTGTCGCCGGCGCGCCGGGATTCAGTGGCGTCAGGAAGAAAACGCCGTCTTCATCCGGGAGTCCATTGAAGTCGTCGCCATTGGCATTGGGTGTCGGCTGGCCATCCGGTTCCGCATCGATTTGCCATCCCAAAAAGACCGCCGGATTGATCAGGTGACGGGCCCCGTCACTGGCACGGAGCGTCGGGAAGGTCGGATCGGGAGCGTCGCCGTAATCCAGATCGAGTTGAACTGGATCATGATTGATGCGGAACGCCAGATCGATCGATTCACCCATCCACGGATGCTGCGGCGGATAGATCAGATCCCGCCATGGACCGGGATAAGGTTCATACCCCGTACCCCAGACAGCATCGTCATTCCAGTGTTCAACCGATGTCTTCCAACCGAAGCGCGCGTTGATATCCAGCGGGAGCGCTTGAACATCAAGCCAGTAGACGATCGGCTGTTCCGGCGTTCCGAGCTGCAGGAAGGCCATCGACGGATCGATATGGAATTCGTAATACCAGCAGGTCCAGTCGGCGGGGAAGAGATAATCATCCGGCGGGACCATGTATCCTTCCTCGATACCCGAGGCGTAAGGTTCCACGCTGAACATTCCCGGATCGAAATCGTGAGCCCAGAGCGGCTCGCCCGGAATGCTGTAGCCATCCGGATTCTGCTCAGCGGGTATATCGGCGTGGATACTCAGGATGAAGCGGACCGCCGATGGGTCTTCATGGAAGGGAATGAAATCGTCCAACCAGGATCCCCAGATGCCGATCGTGGTGATGTACCCGGTATCATTGCAGAGGAAGTCATCGGCCAGAATGAAGGGCTCTGTCGCGTGAATATCGATGCCGGTGATATCCAGGTCGGGCCGTTGCTCCCACTTGTACGTTTGAGGCTGATCTTCGATAACGACCCGGTAATCCTCCACCTCGCCGTCGGGCGCCCATCCGGTGAATGGCAGACCGCCCGCGGTGCTGTACCGGAAGCGGGCAAAAGTCATCGTACCCGGAGCTGCAACGGCGGGGACGCCGAAATTGATCGTGTTGGGGCCGGGCAAAAGATTATAACTCGCCGCGAAAAGGGCGTTTCCGGCCCAAGAACCATCAACTTCCCAATCAATCCACGCATCCAAGAAACCGGGCGCCGATGCCGTGACGATGATCGTCGCGATTTGGCCCGGGATGAGAGGCGTTGAGAAGAAGACACCATCTTCATCGGGGAGGCCTGCATTGTCATCCCCGAGGGCGGCAGGATCCGGCTGTCCGTCCGGCTCCGCGTCGATCAACGCGCCGAGGAAGATATTCGGGACAATAAGATGGCTGGCGCCGGCACTGGCCAGAAGGGTCGGATAGGTCGGATCGGGCGCGTCGCCGAGGTCCAGTTCCTCCGGTGGTTGTTCAATAAAGACCTGGTAATCTTCCACCTCGCCGTCGGGTGCGCCACCGGTATAACTTAAGCCGCCGATCGTACTGAATCGGAAGCGGGCGTAGGTGAGCAGATTCGGTGCGGCGGAGGCCGGCACATTGATGTTGATCGTATTCAGCCCCCCCAGCAGGCTGAAGCTCCCAGCAAAGAGGGCATTCCCGGCCCAGCTGCCGTCCCCCTCCCAGTCGACCCAGGCATCGAGGAAACCGGCCACCGATGCCGTGACGTTGATAATGGCCGGTTGCCCGGGGATCAAGGGAGTGGCGAAGAAAACACCATCTTCATCGGGAAGATTGCTATTGTCATCCCCCAGCGCAGCCGGATCAGGCTGGCCATCCGGTTCCGCATCGATCAGCGCGCCTAGGAAAATATTGGGACTGATCAGATGATTTGCCCCTCCACTGGCGGATAGCGTTGGATAGGCTGGATCGGGGGCGTCGCCGAAGTCGAGTTCATCATCGGGCGGCTGGCTCTGTATCACAAAAGAGAGATCAATCGACTGCCCCTGCTGTTCATGCCCGGGCGGATAAATCAACTCCTGCCAGGGGCCGGGATAGGGTTCCTCTCCCGTGCCCCAAACGGCATCATCGTTCCAATGCATCATCGAAGTTTTCCACCCGAAAAAGGCCGTCGGGTCTTCCGGGAAGGCTTGAACATCCAGCCAGTAGACGACCGGTTCGGACTCGGTTCCCTCTTGGAAGAAGGCCAGGTCGATCGGGATATTGAAATTGTACTGCCAACAAGTCCAATCCCCCGGCCAGACGTACATATCCGGAGGGTCCATCCAGCCTTCCTCAATTCCGTCCATCCACACTCGGGAGGAGTATTGGCCCGGCATGAAGGCCTCATACCATTCTGTCACGCCGGGCATGCTGAAACCCGTGGGACTTTGTTCGGCTGGAATATCTTTGTGGATGCTCAATACAAATCGAACGGCATTTGGATCATGCTCGAATGGGAGATGATCCCCGCGCCAGGATCCCCAAATATGAATCCCCGTAATGTAACCTCGCTCTGTGCAGAGGAAATCATCGGCGAGAATAAAAGGGACCGATGCATTCACATCGATCCCCATCATGCTTAGATCCGGCTCTTGTACCCACTTGGCGAGGTCGCCCTGATTCCAATCGGCGCCTGCAGGCAGGACAAGTATTGTACAAAGGAACAGACTTGCAAAAGCGACCATAGATCGATTCCTGTATTTGGAAAACATGCTAATCCCTCCCTCCTCAGTTTAGGATAGCTCTCCTCGGCTCTTCGAGTTCTTGGAGATTCCCAAGCCCTCATTTCTTGGGATTCCCCAAGACGGTGCTGATTTCAAAAGCGTGTTGGCCAATCCGACGACAGTCACAGATTCCAAACATCCAAGCGATACTAAGTGTAGTGTGATTTTTGCGATAATGCAATGGCTTATGATGGCGCTTCTGCAGATCAAGAAAGGACTAACGCCATATTTAGTGTACAGGGTAGACTCAGGATGGGAGGCGCGGACATGGATACCATTACAGAACTGGGGGAATTGGCTTTGGCCAGTCGGCTGAAGCGATTAAGCGATCGTCTCATGCGGGACGTATCCCAAGTTTACGATGACCTCAATATTGATTTTACCGCCAGCGGATTTCCTTTGCTTTATGCACTGGCGCAGAGACCGGCGATGGCGGTGACAGATCTGGCACGGGCGCTTCGGCTGACGCATCCCGCGATCAGCCAAATCGCCCGCGATTTATTGAAGCGTGATCTGATTGTGGAGAAGGGCGATCCGAAGGATGAGCGCAAAAGACTGCTCGGCCTTTCTAAAAAGGGGCGCGAGACGATTAAATGTCTCAGACCTGTCTGGGATGAGATCCGGGTTGCGGGGAGGGAACTCTTGGAGGAGACCGGTATCGATCTGCTGGGCGGATTGGACCGCCTCGAATCGGCGCTCGACGATTCTTCAATGCTGGATCGGTTGCGCCGCCGGTTGAATCTGCCGCTATCGCAGAAATTGGAGATTGTGGAATATCGCCCCGCCTATAAAAAACACTTTGCCTCGTTGAACCGTCAGTGGCTGGAGGCGCAATTCACGATCGAGAAGAGCGACGCGGAACTATTGGACGATCCCAACCGGAATATTATCAAGCGAGGCGGGGAGATCCTTTTTGCCCGCCTTGAGGGTCACATCGTCGGGACTTGCGCCCTGCTTGAGCATCCTCATGGCGTTTTGGAGTTGGCAAAGATGGCGGTTGCCGAAGAGTTCCGCGGACGCGGGATCGGCAAGACTCTGGCCGATGAAGTGATTAAGAGAGCTCGGGACCGGGGTGCCCAGGAGTTGTTTCTTCAAACGAGTCCAAAATTAACAGTTGCGGGCCGATTCTACCGCCGGCTTGGTTTCAGAGAAGTGAAGCGGCACCCTCTGACCCTCAGCAAACACTGTCGTAATTCGCTGGCGATGAGATTGAATCTTGAGAACGCGGTTACTTCATAACATGGTAAATCTCTAATGTGGGTCCCAGACGATTGACCGGTTCGAATCGCCGGATCATTTCGAGCCTGGGACTTTCAATGATATCTCTGTAAAAATCGCCGATCTCCGGGTACCTTTGATAGTTGGCGCCTATGGTGAAGTCTCTTAGTTTGTTCGGATTGATAACGATGTATTCTACTCCCTGCTCAATATACCAATTAAGGCTTTCATAGCTGCCCGCCGCCGACATGGTTGAAAAGAGATTATATGATTTCTCGCCTTTAAGCGCCTCGACGGCCGCTTTGTGGAAGCGGTCCTTTTCCCGTGCGTAATTCTCATTGGTGTTCCAGCGCTGATCGACAGTGCGATAGTTATCGATCGAGTCTGTGATATTGGATGTAAGATTGTCGAGAGGGATTGTTGTTGTTGACGAAGAATAGCCCCTGCCTTCAAGCAGGATCGCGGCCCCCGCCGGGATATTTGCATGGACCCATTTCCTGGCGATAGTGCGTGTGTCCTCATGTGTTTGGAGATTGGCGCATTGCACCGATTTATACAATGGAGATGCGATCGTCAGGGCGACTGCGGCAACGAGAAATATCTCTGATGCTGATCTTTCTTTGATAAACTTTCTAAAATATTCGATACCCAAAGCGGCGAAGATGACCAAGCCGATTTGGACCGGCAGGGTGTATCGCGCGTAGATATTATTCACCTGTAGAGGGATACAGATCATGATGTAGGAGAAGAGTGCAAAGAGGAAAAGTATGAATTCACCCTGTTTTCTTCGGAATAATGAAACAGCTAGGCCGACGAGGGAGAACCCCAGGATCGGGTATCCCAGTGAATGCCCCATCGTCTTGATATAATAGAGCCAGATGTTGGTCGTCCTGATGGGGAATGGGTCGACATCCAGCGCCGAGAGAGCTTCCGGAGGAGCCGTCTTCAAATAGGCCAGCGCCAATCTTATGATGCCGGGGAAGAATCCAGGGTTTCCAATCGCCGTAACAACAACAAAAACAACGGCGGCGGACAGAATTCTTCGATCGCTGAGGAATCGTTGGGCGGGTTTCTTTTCAGTGTAAAGGCGAAGGGCATGGGTGAGGCCGAAGGAGAGCAGAAGGAGTATCGCCGGGAGTTTCGTCATGACGGCGAACGCCGCAAAAAGCGCGGCAAGAATGTAGTGCCGCTGGCTGCCACTCTTCAGGATGTCGATCATATGACTCAGGGAGATCGTGATCATGGTTGTCATCAAAATATCAACAGTGATGAAACGGGAAGACCATGTATGGTCATATGCAAAAGCGAGAAATAAGGCCGATAGAAGTCCGATCGTGCGGGTGCCGATCTTCTCTCCAAGGCGATAAATACAATAGACATTCAATGTGCCGATTATGACGACGGTAATCCTGCCGATCAGCCAGAATCCGGTGGGATCCTTGAAATACAGCACCAGGAAGTCAAAACCGTTTTTAATGATCCCCAATAGATAAAGAACAATATAATAAACAAAATATTCGGCGAACAGGATGAGATACAATCCGCCTTTGAAGACTCTTTGGAAATCAAACTGAAGAGCGCCAAGCTTCAACGCCCGTTTCACCTCAAAGACCTCATCGGTGTGATAGATATACGGAAGTCCGTAATGACATCCCCAAAGACGGATAAGGAAAGCGCCCAGAATGACGGCGCCGAGAACGAGAAAGATCCGGTTCTGGAAGGGGGAAGTCGATTGCTGAGATTGTCTGGGGCTCATCTGCTTCAAACGGTTTCCATTTTTGTTAATCTCCGGCATCCTATTCGGCCGATGTGTCGTCATTTTCAAACGGCTCCGCCTGTGGAGGGCCTTCCATGACTTCAGGTTTCTCCCGATCGGCCGTAAAGAAAATAATAATTTCGCCAAGGAGCCCTGTCGAGACGATCTGAACGCCGAGGACAATCAGAACAACGCCTAAAAGAAGCATAGGGCGGTCCGCAAGAGCGACCTTTCCCACGAGTCGTGACCAAAGAAGAAACAGACATATCACGACACCGATGAATGAGAAGCTCAGACCCACCAAGCCGAAAAAGCGCAGAGGTTTTCTGGTGAAGCGGGTGACAAAAAGGATGTGGAGGACATCCAGCAACCGGCGGGCATAGACGCCCGGTCCGAAGATGCGGGGGCTGTGGTCTTCTTCACGTTGGCCACCTGGAATTTCCACCATTCTAAATCCCTTATGAGCGGCCAGGATCGGGATGAAGCGATGAAGATCACCGTAAAGGTCCAATTTTCGGGCGGCATCCCGCTTAAATCCGCGCAACCCGCATGTGAGATCGCGGAACTTCCGGGGGTAGGCTCGTCCGGCAAGCATATGAAAGAGTCTTGATTGAAGGCGATTGATCAATGCGTCTTTGCGTGGCTCCCGCCGTGTCAGTACAACTTCAACACCGGAATCCAGAGCCTTGAGAATTTCCGGCAGGATACCCGGATCAATTTGGAAATGATCTGGTATCGTGATAATCAGATGGCCCCGAGCGACCTCAAAAGCATGATTCAATGAGGCTGCTTCTGAAAAACCTCTCGACAATTGCATAATCCGGACCGGAAATTTCGTTTCGACGATCTTAGAAAGCTCCTGATATGTTTCTTCCCGGTTCGCATTAATGATATAGAGAAACTCCGCCTTTCTTCCCGAATGATCCAGGATCTCACGGAATTCCCTGTGAATCTCTGCAAGGTTTCGCGCATAATGGCCCGGTGTGCAAACGATCGATACCTCGATCCCATCATCACCCGTTATGTCGGGATGCGGATTCATAATTTTCCATTCCGGGCTTGATGGGGGCCCAGTTCCTTGACCACGGCCAGGACGCTTGTGAGATCCCGTAAATAGTTTTTATCGGCCTTCGCCAGCAACATTTCACTCAATATTGAGGATGTCATCAGCGAGCCGAACATGTACATGCTGAGAACGGACAGCGAGGGGTAAATGATCGAGACTGGTTTTGAGGAGAACCAGATACCGCCCGCCCATACACCGGCGAGGACGAGCGCCAAAACGAGAAAAGGCAGCGCCAATAACCCGAACCACTGTCCCGGCCGGTTTGAGAATTGGGTGAGCATTTTGATGATAATCATGTCACCGAGCACGCGGAAGACCCGGGAGAGGCCATAAGCGCTTTGTCCATGGATTCTTGGATGATGGCGAACGACGACTTCAGTAATCCGTGCGCCGGTCATCGAGACCAGGGCCGGGAGGAAACGATGCATTTCAGAATACAAGCGTACGGTTTGAATGACTGCCGCCCGGTAAGCTTTGAGGGAACAGCCATTATCATGAATGTGAACCCCTGTAATCCAAGCAATGAGGGCATTGGCCGCAAGCGACGGGAGTCTGCGTGAGAGAAAGAGATCCTTCCTTTGCTTGCGCCACCCACAGACAAGATCAAATCCATCATCAATACGGGAGACCATCATTGGGATGTCACAGGGATCGTTTTGTAGATCACCATCCATACTCACAATGATTCTGCCGCGGGCTTTGGCGAATCCGGTGGCCATCGCCATTGTTTGTCCTTGGTTCCTCTTCAACCCCAGAAGACGGAGGCGTGGATCGGCCGCCGCCTCTTCGGCCGCGGCGTCGACCGTGTGATCGCGGCTGCCGTCGTCAACAAGCAACAGCTCCCAGGTGCGGGGCCACTCCTTTAACGCCTCTCGAACGGCGTTACAGAGCGGACGGACATTCTCCTCCTCATTGTATAATGGGACGACAATCGAAATCTCTGGCAGCGTCATGATTGGCATTTAATCACCCACAAATAACTTCGACCAGGAAGGTGAACAGGTGCGGCCCACCGCTCGCCATCGGGCAACAATACCTGGCCTGTGGTACTGGAAGCCGATGACTATTCCGATGTAGCGGGGGATCCCGTGCTGCTGCGACTCCATTTGCTCCGCCCTTCCCACTTTTTTCTGACCTGATGGCTACCCATCGGTCCTTTTAGGAGGAAATCACCCATGGCGAGGTAGTCGAGCTTGCTGTCAAGAAAAGCAGAGATCGCATCATGAGGCGTTCGGACGATCGGTTCTTCGTGAACATTGAAAGATGTATTGATGACAACAGGAACACCGGTTCGATTATAATACTCTTCAATGATTTTATAATAAGACGGATTGTCTTCGCGCCGGACGATTTGGGGGCGTGCCGTCCCATCGATATGAACAACCCCGCCGCACCGTTCCGCCATCCAGTCGGTGCAATGGAATGTAATTGTCATGAACCGCGCCGTGTCGTGGGCGCCTGTGGCGTTTTTGAACAATTGATCGGTCGACTCTTCCAAAGTGGCCGGGGCGAAAGGCATGAATTCCGTCCGCCGAAGGAGCTCATTCAACCAGTCATTGACGGAGGGATCGTTCGGCTGATAAAGGATCGTCCGATTCCCCAGGGCTCTAGGGCCGTATTCCATTCGTCCCGCACAGCGCGCCACCACCATGCCTTGAACCAGCTTTTCCGCGACTTCTTTCTCGATATGTCCCGGCAAGTATTCCGACTCAAGACCCGATTGCCGGACGGCATCCGCAACAACCATTTCGTTGTATTCATTGCCGAAATAAACGTCGTCCAGCCGGTGGGGTTTCCAGGGGATGCCTTTTTCCTGGATCATATCGAGGTGCATAGAAAAGGCGGCGCCGACAGCTAGACCCTCATCGGCCATCCCCGGATGCACAAAAACCTCATCAACCCCGTCAATCATGTGAACTTCTTCGTTGATCCGTACATTCGCGAAGAGACCGCCGGCAAGGGCTACACGCCGGTGCCCCGTACGATGCACCCAATACCGGACATAATCGCGGGTTGTATCTTCCGCGAGCCATTGAATAGAGCAGGCGAGATCCTCTTTCTTCCATCCCTCCGGGAGTTGCCGGCGGATGTGTTCCATCGCTTGATTGAACAAAACCCTCCCGCGATTCACAAGACGGCCGTCTTCGTACCCGATCATCGATTCAAGCATTTCGCGGTAGATGGGTTTTCCCCAGGCGGCCAACCCGGTTGTCTTCCCCTCATGCCGCTTTGCCTTATAGCCGAGAATCGCCGTTATATAGGCGTAATAATTGCCAAGGGAATCGTATGATTCCACATCGCAAACCCGTTTGAAATGTCCACCCCGAACACTATAGATATGTGAGCAATGGCCGTCCCCACCGCCGTCCATGGTGACGACCAAGGCATCCTCGAAATTGCAGGTGCAATAGGCGGATGCAGCATGGGCTAAATGATGATTGATAAATCGGACCGGCGCGGTGATGCCGAACTCTTCCTGGAGGATTTGGGGAATCCTGCGGCGGCGGTGTTGAAAGGCTGGTGTCCGCAGGGAGCGGTAAGCCTTCTTGAGGCCGGGAACCTTGTCGGCCATTGAACCGAAACGGGATGCCACCTGGAAGAAGGCGCTGTGAAGATCTCTGTCTTCGCTTCGAGCCTCGAACCACCCGGGCCACCCTGTGACTTCCTCCCGCAGTTCCATATTTTCCTGAGCCACAGCGACGCCATCAATTTCGCTCGGCTTCACACCGGAGAGCTCGAAGACTTCGGCAATGGATTTCCGCGGAAAGCCGCGTGCCATCTTCAGTCGAACGATCCGCTCTTCATTGATGGCGGCGATGATCCGGCCATCTTCGATAAGGGCTGCGCCGCTTGTCTGTCCGTCGGTTATTCCCAGTATTCGCATGGAAGACTTCTGAACCTCTGTGGGCCTGCTCTTCCCGGTCGGGGAGGAGTCTCTATCGCTGATCCATTGGTGACCGTTGCCACTCATTGGAGATTTTGTGCCAGGGAGTCGAACCACCTCCCAGCCTTCCGGTTAACGGCAAGAAACACAAGCATCTTGACGGCTGAGATGCCCTTGGTGATCCCGCTCCCACACTTCACGGATTTTGGCGAAGAACAAGAATGATACTGCGTTAGTTGCCCTCTTCCCGCAAGTCCCCGCATTCGGACGCCTCCCCGGCTTGAATCGGGCCATGGCGAATGCCGTAACTCTTTGCCATATATGTGGATGATACGTGCTTTCCCCATTTCCTTGTTGACAGGTTGGACGGCGCGGTGTCTAGATTGCCAGATGAATCTTTTCTGCGACGGGCATGTCCACATCCACCGGGAGTTTGATCTCCAGCGCCTCTTTGAGGGGGCCTTGGATCGGGCTGCCGAACTTGGCGGTCCCTTGATGCTTCTGCTCACCGAGACGTCCGGACGAAACGAGTTTGCCCGCCTCCGTTCAGCCGGCGGAATCGGCTCAACGCGTAAGTTGAGGTGCCGATCCCTGCTTGAATCTCTGTCGGTGCGGATCGAGAGGGATGGGGATGCGGGTCATCCGGAAATCTATCTGATGGCCGGACGGCAATTCCAATCGGCCGAAAAACTCGAACTTCTCGCCCTCTGTTTGAATCCTGAACATTCATTGAACGAAGTGCCCGATCGTTCACTGCCCGCCGCGGCGATTGTACAGAGAACGCTGGAGGCAGGGGCGGTGTCGGTTCTGCCTTGGGGTGTCGGGAAGTGGATCGGGCGGCGGGGGCGGTTGGTTCAGCGACTCGCTCGAGATCCGGAATGGAAAGAAAATCCACATTTCTTTCTTGGGGATATCGCGCATCGCTGTTCTCCGCTGCCTGAACCAAAAGTCTTCGGTGGGGATGTCCGCGTTCTATCGGGAACTGATCTTCTGCCCCTTCCCGGCAGTGAAGACCGGCTGGCCGGGTATGGCTTCACCCTTGAAGGGGAACTTGATCCGGAACATCCCGGCTCCGCGCTCCTTGAGCTTTTTAACCAAAGGGCGCCGATTCGCCGGTATGGGCGGCGTGAAACTTTCCTTTCCATGATTCGGGAGCAATTACAATATCGCCTGCACTGCGGGGGCCGGGTCTCATGAAATCGAAATTTGATCTCCTCATCGTCGGAGGCGGCATTTTCGGGGCAACGGCTCTTTGGCATGCGGCGCGGCGGGGCATTTCAGCCTGCCTTATCGATCGATCCGATTTCGGTTCGGGCGCTTCCTCCAGCAGCATGAAGATCCTGCATGGCGGGCTTCGCTACCTCCAATCGGCCGATTTCCGGAGAAGCCTGGAATCGATCCGGGAGCGCCGGCGGCTGTTAAGGCTGGCGCCCAGCCGGATTGAACGGCTGCCCTGCCGGCAGGATCCCAAGGGGTGCGGTCCTCTTTTCCCATGGCTGCTGCGAACCGGTCTCCTTCTAAACAATATCATTTCGATTCGGGGTAACGTGGGGGTTCAGAAGGATAAACAGATCCCTCCGGCGCGTTATCCTTTCTGGTACGACGGATTGATGACCGATACCGAACGTCTCCTCATCGATTTCATTCGTGCGGCGCATGAGATCGGCGGGTCATCGATTGCCGCAAGAAATTATGCCGGCATCATCCGGACTCTTGAGAAGGACGGGCGGATCACAGGCATGGAAATCCGGGATCATGGAAAGATAGAGGCCGGTGCCATTCTTTATTGCACCGGCCCGGCGGGAGGCGTGCGGCCCGCCGTCCTAGCGATCAATCTTTTGGTGGATCGCCTGCCGCTGAATCGTGATGGAACGGCGGTCGCCATGCGCCACCCCGGCGATGGACGGAATGTTTTTTTCGTACCCTGGCGGGATCGTTCGATTATCGGAACGATCAACCGCTCTTATCCCTATGATCCGGCGGAGAAGTTCCGATTTGATAGTGCCTGGCTGAATGAAGCAATCGACTGGCTTCGCCCTGTTCATCCCGATCTTAGCCGGCTGAGTCCCTCCGATATCCGTTTTATCCATGCGGGCCTCCTGCCCGGCGATCTATCCGGCGGTATTGATCCTTCGCACAAGGATACATTGCGGCGAAGAGGCGGCGGCGGTTGGGAATTGCAGGGAGTGAAGTATACAACCGCTTGCGGAGTCTCCGAAAAAGCGGTTGAAAGAATCAGCAGGGAGATGGGGATTTCTATTCCGAAACGGCCGGCCGACGACCGGCCCATGCTGCCGGATATGGCGGCTGCACGGGAACGCTGGATAGCAGCCGATCCTTCAAGACAAGAACTTCTGGATTCGCCGGGACTCAGGATCCGCCGCGGCGATTTGCTCTTTGCGGTTGAAGAGGAATGGGCCCTGACGATCGGCGATATCTTGCTCCGCCGAACGGGTCTTGCCGCCGCCGGTCACCCTGGAAGGCGTCTGGTCGATCTGACCTCGCGGATTGTTCAGGATCATTTTGGCTTTGAGGAAGGGGAACGGATGCGCCAGGTGGATGACTTTAACGATGACTGGCGGTTTGCGGGGAATATTCCCGGCTAACCGCAAATTCTTCCGTCTGACCTCCCTTTTTTACGCTTCATACTTGAGAGGTGGTTCGGATCGGTCGAAGATTGATCACAGGGGTCGCTAATGTGCGGAATCGCTGGATTCACAGCTGCTGACGAGAGATCTATCCGTGCGATGACGGATATCATCGCGCACCGGGGCCCGGATGATTCCGGGATCCTTATCGAACCCGGTCTGTCGTTGGGTCACCGTCGTCTCAGCATTATCGATCTATCCGAGTGCGGGCATCAGCCGATGCTCAATGAGGATGGATCGATTGTGGTTGTCTACAATGGGGAAATTTATAATTCACCCGAGCTTCGGCATCGCCTGGAGGCGAAAGGCCACAGGTTCCGCGGGCACTGCGACACAGAAGTGATTGCTCCAGCCTATCAGGAATACGGTCCAGCCTGCGTCACAGAGTTCCAGGGAATGTTTGCCTTCGCTCTTTGGGACCGGAACCGGCGGCGGCTTCTACTGGCCCGCGATCGTATCGGCATCAAGCCGCTCTACTATTACCATCATGGGTATCTCCTCATCTTTGCCTCCGAGGTCAAAGCGATCCTCGAACATCCCGATGTGCCGCGCGAGGTGGATGAACAAGCTCTGTTCGAGTATTTGGGATATGAGTTCGTGCCCGCTCCCCGCACGCTCTTTCGCGGGATCCGGAAATTGCGGCAGGGCCATACTCTCATTTTTGAAAACGGCATGTGCAAAGAAGAGCCCTATTGGGATCTGCATTTCGAACATGGCTCCTTGTCACCGCGGGAGGAAGAGCGGCGTCTTGCGGAGATTCTTGAAACAGCGGTAAGAAGGCGGTTGCTGAGTGATGTGCCGGTCGGCGCCTTTCTATCCGGAGGCCTTGATTCAAGCGCCCTGGTTGGATTTATGAGCCGCCATATGAAAGAGACTCTCAGAACATACACAATTGGGTATGAAGATCCCACGTTTAGTGAATTGCCCTATGCCCGGATCGTCAGCCGTCATGTAGGAAGCGAACATCATGAGCTGATGATAGATCCCCTGACACCGGAGCGGATTCGCAAAGCCGTCTGGCACCTCGATGAACCGATGACTGATCTCTCTTCTGTCCCGCTGATGCTCATTTCGGAACGAGCCCGGCGGGATGTCAAGGTCTGTCTAAGCGGAGAGGGGGGCGACGAACTGTTTATGGGGTATGACCGTTTTCGCGCCAGCCGGTTGAATCATCGCCTTCGTCCCATTCCCGCTCCGCTTCGCCGTCTCGGATTCCAATGTGTCGCGGTGCTTCCGGATCAGCCCCAGAAGAAGGGAATGATCAATATGCTGAAGCGGTTCGCCGAGGGGGCTCTGCTTCCCGAGGATGGAGAGCATATGCGATGGCAGTACTTTCTGAATGCCGATATTATACAAAAACTCTTTCAATCGGATTATCTTCGATCGGTCGACGCCGAGATCTTTGCGCCTATCCGGCGTATCGCAGAAGGCTGTGCGGAAGCCTGCCGGGAAGATCGGGAAGTTTATATAGATATCCGGATGGCAATGGCGGATTCCGTTCTCATGAAGGTGGATAAGATGTCGATGGCCACGAGCCTTGAGGTCAGGGTTCCCTTCCTCGATCATGAATTTGTTGAATTCTCAGCGATGCTGCATCCCTCGCGAAAACTCCATGGGATGACAACAAAAGCCATCTTCAGGGAGGCGATGCGAGATCTGCTGCCTCCTGAAATCGTCGGAAGAGGCAAACAAGGTTACAGTATTCCTATAAAAAACTGGCTGCGCGAAGATTTGCGGGATTTCATGGTTGCGACGATTACACAATGTCCCCTGGTTCACCGGACTCTCCGAGCGGATGCGGTGAACAGCCTCATCGATGAACATCTCTCCCGCCGGCACAACCACAATCATATCCTCTGGGCCCTTATCAATCTTTCACTGTGGTATGAAACCTTCATCCATCGCTCGACGGCGGCAGCGGCCTCCCATGCCGGATGAAGAAAAAAGACCTTCCCGTCTGGGACGATTCTGGGGCGGCCCGGCCGGCCTTGTCCTCCGGCTGGCCATCGGATCCGTCATCTTTATCATTCTTGCCCGGCAATTCTGGTCGGAAGGTTTTATCGATCACTTCTCCCATCTGCAGACGCCGCGGGCGCTTCTTTACAGTAGTCTCTATCTACTGATCTTCATCCTGAACCGCGGGTTCATGGCGTATAAGTGGTCGATTCTGCTCCATCCGCTGAAGATCCGACTTCCGATCCGGCGCCTTATATCGGTTTATTACGCCAGCACTTTTGTCGGCGCCTTTTTACCGGCGACCGTTGGAGGCGATCTGGTCCGCTATTTCCTTCTGAATCTTCCCAAGGGCGATCGGCCGGCCCTGGCCGCGTCGATCCTCATGGAGAGGGTTGTCGGGCTCATGGCGCTCGTTACGGTGGGTTGGTTCGGCCTCATGGCAGCCTGGAGGCAGGATCTCCTGCCCGTCGCGCCGGCCCTGACGACTCTCGCCGGGGGCTTTATACTGGTCCTCTTCGCCTGGATCTCACTTGTGATGCCGCCCGACCTTCTGATCCGGCGCTTGGGACCCCTTGGGCGAAAGCTCTCCGGTTTTGCGTCTGAATATCAATCGTACCGGAATCATCCCCGCGCCCTTTGTCTCTTCTATATTTTTTCGATGATCGAATCATTGCACGGAGTGGTCGGGATTTGGATTGTTGCGCTGGCTCTTGATTTGAAGATCGGTTTTCTGCCCTGCTTGGTCGCCGTGCCGCCGATGGTCCTGCTGTCCCGCGTGCCGATTAGTGTGGACTCTCTGGGCGTCTTCCAGGGATTGGGTGTCCTCTTCTTCGGCATTTTGGGTGTTGCGGGGGGCGCCGCCTTCGCGCTGGGAGCGGTCCGCCAGCTTCTGGACTTCATCGGTCTGCTTCCCGGGGGTGTTTTGTGGCTCTTCCTCAGAACGTCAAAATCTTCCGACGGCCGCTGAGCCACAGGCCGGTCTCTGCCGGGATTGCGGTATGGCGGAAACTTTCTCTTCCGATCCTGTCTTGCCTTTTATCGGTTGGGGGATGTCTCAATGAATCGGGTGTCGATCCTTCTTCTTATCCCTATGCCGCCGATGGCAAGGTTTCCTTTTCGGAATCCGAAACCTTGATTGTTCCCCGCTATGGAACAGTCGATATCATTTTACATTCCGAGAAAGAATTCAAGGCGAAGGGGGATATCAGCCCCTTCACCGATATTAATGTACAGGCTGTCGTTTGGACGCCCGGGGGACGGCGTTTTCATGTGGATGGATTCTTCGATGGTGATGGCGCAGGCGGCTCAAACGGTCACGTTTTCAAAATCCGTCTCTGTCCCGATACAGAGGGGTGGTGGTCATGGGAGATTCTCTCCGGTTTGAGCGAGCTGCATGGGAAAGGGGGCCGCATCCTTTGCCGAGGCAGCCTGCCGGGTCTATTCGCCCGCGGTCCGATCATTGTTCATCCCAAGCATTCCCGTTTCTTCTCCACTGCGGATGGGACACCTCTCTATCTCATGGCCAAATTCCTCGATGAGGCAGCGCCGGAACCGATCCAGTTCAGCCACACCTTCTTTTCTGAGCAGGTGATCGATGCTGATCGCGAAGAGATGCTGGCCCGCCACCGGCGGATGAAATGCAACCGCCTGGATATCTATCTCGCCAACCGCGGGGATTACGGCGGGATTCAGACGACGCCATGGTCGGAGAAAAAGTTAAAAGAGGGGCAGGTTGTCTTTAATCTCTCCTATTGGCGGATGTATGAACACTGGCTGCGGCGTTTGCGGGATGCAGATATGGCGGCTCATATCTGGTTCTTTGCCGATGATTCGGATTTTGGGAAGCTGCCGCTGGAGCAACGCCTTGAACTCATCCGCTACGGCATGGCGAGATTGTCGGGTTTCGTCAATACGATCTTTGTTGTTTGTCTCGAGTGGGAAGAAGGGTGGTCCCGGAAAGAGGTCGAGGTCGCGGGAAGGGTGACTCAGGAAGCAAATCCCTGGAGCCGGCTTGTCAGCGTTCATGGAACGCCGGGCGACTTTGATTATCCAGAATCGGATTGGGCCGATTACCTTATCATACAGCCCGGAAACAAAGCTGACTACGATTCTGTTTATACATTAGGATTAACAAACCGTGGGGCGGCCGCAAAACCCCTGCTCAATGAGGAATTTTCTCTGGGCGGAGAGGATGACGCGGGGAGAATCAAAGCCTGGTGCGCTCTCTTCGCCGGTGGCGCCGGCAGCGGGACCGGAGCCTTTCTCCCGCCCTTGTCCGATTTTATTTCGGCGGTTCCCTACACCGCGCTTGAACCTCTGGCCGGGATGGTCGTTCGCGGTAAAGCTTATCTTCTGGGGGAGAGAGGACGGGAACTTCTGGCCTATCTTCCAGAAGGCGATGAGGTGGAGATCAATTTGCATGATTTCCCCGGTATCTGGAGGGTGACCTGGTTTGATCCTCGGAAAGGTGACTGGACTGCTCTTGACCCGGTTCCGGGGGGCGCGACGCAGCTCTTTCGCCCGCTGGGAGAAGGGGATTGGGCGCTCAGACTGGTCCCATAAACGATGCCGGAGCCTTATTGGTCCTTGAATGAGAAGAAGGCTGCAAGAAAGAAGAGATCCAATGATAAAGCGACTCCTTGCCTATTCTATCCCCATCGGGATTTGTCTCATTGGGGGCTTTCACATTGTCCAATCATTCCGGCAACCGATGAAACAGGATCTATTGCCCGTATCCCCCCCGGGTGTGAAGGGGCGTCTTGTTGTCTCGCTCTATGGAGGTCCCCTCCTGCAGGACGAGCCCCCGCACACTCCCATAGTCCATCCCGCACGCCATCGCACCACTTGGGTCAACGGAACCGGTTATCAGGGGATGGAGGATAATGATCTCAGAGGATTCCTGGATGGAAGATTTCGTTATGGTTGGAATCAACCGGGTCAGATCCATGTCCGGGCCGGCCGCCGGGATCGCTCGCCGAGATACGGCGAATATGAGTTGTTCCGGATTTTACAGCGCTGGGAGAAGATCGAGCTTCCTCCCGGTGCCGATATCCTGGAAGCCCGGATCTGTTTAACTCTGGAGAATAATCCCTTCCGCCCAACGCGTGTGCTGCTTTATGACGTCCGAAAGGATTGGAACCCTGGAACAGGAGGAACGCTCTACGACAATGTCAGTCCGCCGAAACCGGGTGAGGTTTGGTGGAATGATAACTCCTGGCCTGATCAGCCTTGGGGGCTGCCCGGCGCCGGGTATGCCTCCGATAGCGATCCCCAGGCCGATACGGGCGGGATGCCTCTCGCCGAAGCGATCCTGCAACCGGGCGATTCCTTGTTATCCTTTTCTTCTTCCCGTCTCGCCTCTTATATCGAGCGGGAACTCAATGAGGCGCGCCCCCTTCTTTTCCTCATCAAACTCGATGACTATGCGGAAGATCTCCCCGGTTCGATGATATATTTCTATTCAGGGAATCATGGCGATCAGCGGAATGTGAGGCGGCGCCCGTATCTTATATTGGAGTGGGAGTCATCCTGCGAAATCTCCACGATTGAGAAGGAAATTCACCTCGAGTATGGAAGGCGCACCCTGTTGGATGGATTCCCACAGGGGCCGGCGGAATGGATTGCGGCCACTTTCATCCCTGAAATCGGTTTTATCCCGCCTGTCTTGGAGATGGGATCCGCTGTTCGGGATCAGCGGGCTGAATGGTGTGTCCTGTCCCATCCGACCCGCCGCCCGTCGTCACCGGAAGTCCTGCGGCTCACCGCCGCCGTCGATCCGGTTCCTCTCGGAACCGGTTTTCGTTCCGAATTGAGGGATACCTGGATTCTGACGGCGCCGCCTGAAGAACAGGAAGTTCTCTGGACCTTTGTCTCCCCTCAGGGTGAGAAACACAGGATCAAGGCGGAATATCAGGGCGATCATTGTTGGATGGTTGAGTTTTTGCCGGATGAATTGGGCCCCTGGTCATATCACTGGACTCAGCAATTCGCCGAAGTTCCCTACCTCAGTGAGGAGGGGCGTTTTGATGTGATCGCCGGGGATTCCGCCGGGATCCGCGCCGCACTGGAGAGGTTGGCGCATGAGATAGCCGGTCTTGAGCTTGAGAGTGATGCGGTCAAGAGAGATGAATATATGATTCGCTTCATGCGGCTGGAGCGGGCCGCCCTGCAAATGGAAACCGCCGGATCTTTCCGGGGTGAATCGGGCCGGTCGCTACTGGAAATACTCAATAGTGTCAGAGCGCAATGGGGTGAGGCGGCTCCCGACTCGATTCCAATGAAGGCCAATGCCCCCATAGAGTATTAGGCGGCGTCAAACTCGTTCACCTAATTGGCGGATGGCGATAAAGCGGCCCTTGCCGTTGGATTCTCCGGCCAGATCATGAGCGCCTGGTTTAGATATTTGTCCGCCAGGGAGTTCTCCCCGAGTTTTCTATAGATAATACCGAGTTGTGTGCAGGTCTCGGAGATGCCGCGATCCACCCGCTGCAGCTGCGTTATGATCTCGAGATCGAAGGGTTCGAGATCATCTGTTACGACCCCCCTATCGAGATGTTCTTGCGCCGCCTGGATGGCTTCGGGAAACCGCTTATGCGTCGTCAGGCAGCGGCGCAGCATATAACGATAGGATGTACAGGGATCCAATTGAATCTGCAGTCTTTTCTGGAAGGATTCCCGGGCTTTATCAAGAAGGTTCTGCTGAAGATAAATGGCACCCAGTTTCCCATAGACGCGGTCCTGCCCTACGCTCGTATCGATCGCTTTGTTATAGTTCTGAATCGCTTCTTCGAACTTCCCCTGCTTTTCCAGGATTTCGCCAAGATTGTAGGCGATGATTCCGGGTCGCTCCGTGCCCGATTCAAGAGCATCAAGTAGGATCTTTTCGCCATAGGCCGGCTGTCCCGTGCGTCCATAGGCGATGGCAAGATTGACCGAGGCCCCCGTAAAATCAGGACGGATGTCGAGAACATATTTATACAATTCGATGGCTTCTCGGGGGTTTCCGCGGCGGAAGATGGCATCGGCCCGGTTCTTCACGTTATTGGTTTCGACCTCCTTGCCGATGCCCGAAAGCTTACGGAGCCAGAGGGGATCCGTCGCGGCGATGACACCGAAGGCTATGAAAAACAGCCAGAGTGCGAGGAGGCCGCAGGTGACGATCACCCTGGTGCGGGAAATCTCCTGTACTTGCCGGTTGTCATTATTTTGAGTCATGACTTTAACAGGTCGTATGAAGAACGAAGAGGACGTTCTTCCCTTGTTGTTTTAACCGGTTGAAAAGAAGGCAGGCATCCTGGCTCTTGAGAATGATGACCTGTGTTCCCTTCAAGGAATAGCGGTTGAAGATGAACTGACTGGGCGTCTGCTGAGGAAATCCCTTGCCACCGAGGCCGTGGTGCCCCGAGCCGATGAGAATAATATCGGCATGCCGTCTTAGGAGATAGGCTTGATCCCTGTCTCTGAAGAAATGCTTTTTGTCGGCCGGCCGGACGGTGCCGTTCGGGAAGACAATGATATCAAAGAAGGGTATCGGGATCCCCTTGTACACGGTCATTCCGTATTTGTGATAAACAATGTTGTCGTTCTTGAACTTAAAAAATGAATACCCCTGAATGAGAACCGCGGCGGTCAATAGAATGAGCAGGACCCATTTAATAGGGCGGAATTGGCTGAGATGAAAGATGAGGAAAAATACGATATAGGAGCCGATGGTGATGGCCACAATAGACTTCCAATAGGGCGCGTCGGTCAGCAGCGACGAGACGTAAAGAAAAATATAGGACAAGACAAAATCCAGAATCAGCACGCTTGCCGGAGATTTTATGTAGCCGCCAAGTTTCGGGTGCCGGACGCTTTTCCAATCGCGCTTTATATCTTTCCACTTCTGCGAGCCTATGTAGAGAATAATCAATCCCATCAAGGCGCCCCAGACATCTTTTGATATGTCGCCCATATCAAAAACCCGCCCGCTCATGAATAATTGAAATATCTCGTCAAAAGTGGAGAAGCAGAAGGCGAAGAGCGATGTCATCCAGATCAGTTTCGCGAAAGGCACCTCGCGGGGTTTGAGATCGCGATACATCATGAAGGCGAAGGTCATGTAGGCGAAGTAGTGCCAATTCTGCTGCAGCTCATAAAAGGCGTGATCATAGTAGACGTCACAGATCAACTGCCCCATTGCGATCATGATGATGGGTACGGTCGCGGCGATGAGGCCCTTGAGCGTCACACTCTTTATAAACCGGATGACGGCGGCCAGCAGAAGGATGCCGGCGACGAGCGGGACGATGGGGATTGAAATTCCGGCGATCGCTATCGTCGCGAGAGAGATTTTTTCGAGCGCTGATTGGAGATAATTCCGCACCATGATGAAAGGTGTCGCCACCAGGAGGAAACTGAACAGTATGAGATGAAGACGGGTGGAATAAAGAAGGGGAGGTCCCAGGGGTATCCTTTGCGACGTTTTTATTGTTTTAGACATTCCCGCCAACCAGCCCTCTGAGGACTCCCAAAGAGAATCCCTCAATATATGATCTTGCGGCTTTTTCTCCAAAGTTGGATTTTAACCTGAATCGAGGCCGTTGCAAAGGGTATTCTAGCCGCCCACCGGCCCGGCGTCCCCGGGAACATCTTCACCCATGCCGGATATTCACCTGTACGAGTCCTCATCCACGTCAAGCAGACTTAGAAGGATCTCCTCATCGGTTACGACCAGGTCTGGTGCAAACTGATCCGCCATTATGGGGATCTCGAATTTCAGGGGAGGGATCGGTTCGTATGGAGATGAATGGAACGATGGACCTGATGGCCATCGCGAGATCTCCACCGCGATTGTAAAACCGCCTATCTGTTGAGGGCTTTGGGCCTCATAGAGAGCCAGTGTTTGAGAACCGGCGGGTATTCCATTACCACAGAAATAGAGCGATCTAAGTTCGTAATTATAGCGCCAGGGAAGAATTATCATCAGCTTCGATCCGGGTGAGGCTCCACCGATGAGTTCCAAAACTCCGAAATCACGGGTCAGGGTGACAACGGTCGGTTGGGCCGGCGGCCGGCCTTTAGGGTGCGCCGGCGGCCGCGTCGGGGATTGATTCCGGGAGCGCGCCGGAGCCCTGTTAAATGTGATATATCGTCTGAGTTGATTGTCGAGGGTGTTTATTTGAAGCAAGGGGGCCCTGGTTTCAAAGAGCGCCTCGCCCGTCGATAGGCTGAAATAGGTCTCTGTGATGACATTGCTGCAATGTCCCCCATCCCGGATTCTATACATATCCCGATAGGGTTCTCCTTCAAAACCATACGCAGTGTATTTATAAAGAGGTTGATCAGACAGAGCCGCGCCAAGGGGCCAGGCTTGTACAGTAATCTTTGAGAGCTGCGGATCCGGTGGGGCGCCATATTTTATCTCGAGGCTCTGCTGGAGTATCAATTTTGTATCATCTTTGTCTCCTGAAAACACCATCTGGAATGTCTCATTGATGATGTGGATCCCATTAAATACCGCCTCGTGAGGAGAAGAATCGTATGTCTCAGACCATTGTTCAATGCTTGACCGGGCCTCCCAAATGTTAGCTGATAACGGGGTGAAAGAATCGTCATCGGGAGATTCTCCCGCCGCCGGGCCCTGAAGCATGAGAAATAGTACGAGCAGATTCATCCTTTTGCATATCATAACCGGCCGCCTCCCATCTGCGTTTACCCAGCTTGTTCTTTCCCATTGTCGAAAGATTGAGAGGTTAAGCGCCGGCGGGGCGGAGGGCCCGGCGGCCCGTAACGCCCCATCAACGAACCGCCGTCCGCCCGCCGGCACCGTCATCTAATTCCCGGTTCCCGCCGTTAATGTTGAATCGGCGCTCGATCCCGGAATACTCGAAGGTTCTTCCGCCGCCAGCAAGGCGCCGACCCTGGCCAGGCCGAGACCGGCGGTGGGGTGCCCGCCGCCCAAGGCGCGGGAGTAGGCTTCGCGCGCATCCGACAGGTCACCCATGCGTTCCAGAGCGACTCCCAGATTGTTAAAGGTGTAGGAAGGGGGTTCAACACCCATGGCCGCCGCAGCGACCACCGCCTCATCCAGATAGGTCCTGGCCTTCAGAAAATCCTCACGAAGGATCCAGATATAACCAATATTGTTTAAGGCATGGAAGTTGCCCGGGTCTTTCTCGATAGCTGTCTGGAAGGCGCGCAGAGCCTCCTCCGACCGCTGAAGCGACAACAGCGCGCGCCCACGGACATTCCATGCGCCGCTGTTTTCCGGATCGATCCTTGAGGCTTCTTCCGCGTGGGGCAGGGCTTCACGCTCCCTGCCGAGGGCCAGGAGGGCCCGGGCCAGGTTGGCGCGGACCTTGGCTTGCACGGCCGGCCGGCCGTGGAAGGTATTTAACAATTTCGAGAGGATCGGCCGCGCCCCTTCCGCATCACCGGCCTGAAGTTGTTCAATCGCCGCCGCGTAGCGCTCACTGTCGGACAAGGGGGGTTCCACCACCGTTGATGCGGTGAGGGCCGCTGTCTCCACCACTGTCTCCACAGGCTCTTCTGCCGGCGTCTCTTCGAGTGTCTCTGCCGGTGTCGCCTCCGGCGCCTCGCTTAGGTCGCGGGCATCCCCGGGAATGGGTGTCGTTTCAATGGGGGGTATGACATTGACCTCCGGGATGACGTGTGTCGCTGTCGCAAAACCGGTGGCTTCAGCGGCGATTTGTTCGCCGGCTTCGTTGTCCGGCAGCTCCGGCCGGAAGAGAAAGAATGTCACCACCAGCGCGGCGATAATCATCAGGCTCGTTCCACAGACTCTCTTGACGGACATGATAAACCTCCTTTCAGGATCCCCTTTGCCGCCTTCCGGCGGGACGAATGGTGTTGCGTACGCCGATATAGAAAGGCAAGGAGTGTTCCAAAAAGTCGGAATTTCGAAACGGGTTCCGGTGGAAGGGGTTAGAGGTTTGCTACTATTTGCCGCCGGAGGCGTTGTTGATGGAGGTCCACTCTTATAGCCACATCATGTGGTTTTGAGTCCACTCAATGTGGACGAATGATATCGTACTGGCGGATTTTGCGATGAAGATGACTGCGGTCCAGGCCCAACCGGGCCGCGGCGCGGGCGACATTCCACGATTCAGCATCGAGGATATTTTGTAAAAGCTGCTTCTCCCAAAGAGCAAAGTGTTCCTTATATGTTTGGGCGGCTGTTGGCGACTCCTCCGGACGGCTATCGGAGAAGGGTCCCGCCATCGCGGCGGATTTCCGGACAAGAAGCGAGGAATTTTCCGGTTCGATCATCGGGTTTTGTGCCTGAAGACGTTCGACGGCGGCCCGATCCACCGGCCCGTCCGCTTCGAGTATAAAGATCCGTTCGATGAGATTGCGAAGTTCGCGCACATTCCCCGGCCAGGAATAGGAAAGGAGCGCCGCCTCGGCCTCAGAAGTCAATGTATGCCGGCCGAGCCCGTGCAGGACGGTAAACTGGCTGATGTAGTGCCGGGTGAGGGCGAGGATATCTTCCTGTCTTTCGCGGAGCGGGGGGATGCGGATAACCAGCACCGCGAGCCGGTGGTAGAGATCAAGACGGAAACGCCCCGACTCGACTTCATGAGCCAGATCTCTATGGGTAGCGCTGAGAAAACGAACATTGACCGGAACGGCTGCGGTCCCGCCCAGCGGCTCCACCATTCCCGATTCCAGAACCCGCAGAAGTTTTGCCTGCAGGGATTCCGGCATATCACCGATCTCGTCGAGGAAGAGGGTCCCGCCGTGGGCCGATTGAAAACGGCCGATCCGGCGGGTCATCGCGCCGGTGAAGGCCCCTTTCTCATGACCAAAGAGTTCGGATTCCAGAAGATCCTGAGGAATCGCCGCCGCATTCACCGCGACGAAGGGTCCCTCTTTGCGCGGGGAATGTTCGTGCAGGAAATGGGCGAGCCGTTCCTTGCCGGTGCCGCTTTCGCCGGTGAGCAGAACCGGGGTCTCCGTGCGCGCCGCCCGGGTGATCTCCTCGAGGGTCTTCTCCATGGCGGCGCTTTCATAAATAAAGGGTCCGCCGAGACCGGCCGCCTCGCGCAGGCGGAGGTTTTCATTCTCAAGCGACCGGAATCTCTGGGCGTTCCGCACCGCGACGAGAACCCGTTCCGCGGAGAGGGGTTTCTCAAGAAAATCCATCGCCCCTTCATGAATCGCCTTCACCGCCATGGCGATATCGGCCTGCCCACTGATCATGAGGATCGGCAACGCCGGAAACCGCCGGCGGATCCATGGAAGAAATTCCACACCATGCCCGTCGGGCAGCCATACATCCAAGAAGAGAATATCCGGGGAGCTCTCGGTGAGCGATCGGCGGCCCACGGCGAGGTTTTCAGCATGGATAACTTCGTGCCCATCCATTTCCAAGAGGGTGGCGATGGTTTGCCGGATCGGCGCCTCGTCGTCAATGATCAGGATCCGGGAGGTTGTCTCGGCCGGGGTTTTGTAACTTACATTCATATCCGTACGTTACCAAAATTTTGACACCCTGTCGAAAAGGTGGAACTCATTTTTCGACGGCGGGGAATTCTACAATAAAAAGGACACCTCCCGCGGAGGCGTTTTCCGCCTGAATCCGCCCCCTCATTCGGCTCACCAGTTCCCTCGCGATAGCCAAGCCCAAACCCTGTCCCCCCGGTTTTGTTGAAAGCCCCTTCTGAAAAATCTCCTCAATCATCCCATCGGGGATGGCCGGACCGCTGTTCCAGACCCGGAGTGCGGCGGTTGCATCGGAGAGGGCACAAGAAACTTCAACGCTTCCGCCGGGTCCGGCCGCTTCCCGCGCGTTCCTGATGAGATTTTGTACAATGCGATCCAAGTGCCCGGTATCAATCCGTACGGGAATCGGTCCCTCATGGCTTGGCTTAAATGTAACCTTTGGGGATTCATCAGCGGGCCAGGTTTCCACAATCGATTGAACGGATTGATTCAGGTCCTCGATCCTCAAGATCCCCTCCGGCAGTCGTGCGAAATGTGAAAACTCTTCCACCAGGCGCTGGACTCTCTCCAGCGATCCTTGGGCGGCTTGCAAGGCCGGCGCCAGCCGGGGATCTTCACTTTTTATCGCCAGGGTCCCCACGGTGAGGCGCAGCGGGGTCAAGGCATTGCGGATATCATGACCCAGCGCCCGGCCGACATCTTTCCATCCGGCGACGATGGCCATTCTTTCCGCCTGCCCCGCCAGCGCCAAGGCCTCTTCACTAAGAGCGCGCAGCAGCGCCTCGGGCGAGGGGGTCTTCCCGCCATCCTTGTGAAGACCGGACAGGCCCTGCGTCCGGCGCCAGGCGCCCTCGGCTTCCTGCTCGATCCGATTCCAGGTCCTCCGCAGCGGCAGGAGCAGGATCCAGCCGATCAGGGCGAGTATCAGACCGCCCGCCAAGGCCGGCCCCAGCATCTTCAGATGGGATGGCTGTTCCGCGGTGGAGACGCCCCCCGCTGGATGGGACACCGCGAAGACCGGAGCGCCCTCCGCCGAATGGATGATGACGGCCCCGGGGGCGGGATCCTTCCCCCCGGCATCCGTTGCGCGGCTGGAGGACGGAAGGATCTCAATCCGGCCCAGGCTCGGGTCCCACCGCCAAACCCATTCAGCTTGAAGCCATGGGCATTCGGGGAGCGGTCGCGAGACGATCCACACCGGTTCGAGCTGATCCCTTTGCGAAGGATCGGATAAGCCGGCAAAAAGACCCTCTATGTCTGTGGCCTGCGGCGCGGGGAGCTGACCGCCGAAAGAGGCGCGGTCCCGCAGACCGGCGACAAGGCGCCGTCCGGAACCCAAGATGCGGATCTCCTCGGCGTTCGACCGGGCGGCGAGTTTTTCAAGCCAGTCGAACCAGGCTTTGTCCCCGGCGGCATGCGAACAGGGCGCGGAGGACGTCACCGGATCGTCTCTCAGGACGTCGATCCGGGCTTCCAGTCGATGGAAATGATTAATGATGGAATTTTGTACAAGGATCCGGCTCAGCCGGCTTTCTTCTTTGCCTATTTCGACTGATAAATTTTGTACAACCAGTGTCCCGGGGATATAAACGGCGAGAAATCCCCCCACAAAGAGAATGGCCAGGATGATGCGCCATCGACATCCGGCTGACATCGCTCCACCCGCCTTTCCAGCTACAGGCCGCAGACCCTTCTATCGAGATGGCCGCCGATCCGGGTCACGATTTCATAGACAATGGTCTGGCAGAGGGAGGCGAGATCCTGCGCCGAGATTTCTTCATCCCCCTGCTTTCCCAATAAAACCGCCTCATCCCCGACGGCGGCTCCCTCGATATCGGTGAGGTCGACCATAAACATATTCATACAAACCCGGCCCAGGACCGGCGCGCGCCGCCCGCGCACCAGAACATGCCCCACGCCGGACAGACGGCGGTCATAGCCGTCGGCGTATCCCACGGGCAAAATGGCCAGCCGTGTCGGGTGGGTGGTACGGAATGTACAACCATAACCGATGAAGGATTGCGCCGGCACGGTCTTGATCTGCGCGACCTGGGTTTTCCAGGTTAGAACCGGGCGGAGAGGGAGTCGTTCAGATCCGCCGCTTCTGGCGGAGACCAGCGTCTCCCGGCTGGGCCAGAGCCCGTATGTCGCGATCCCGAGTCGCACCATATCCAGGTGCGTCTCCGGCATGACAATGGTCGCCGCGCTGCAGGCGGTATGGCGCAGGAGCGGCTGAATTCCAAGGGCGTGGAGATCCCGCTCCACTTTGTGAAAGATCTCGATTTGCCGCCGCGCATAGGTGTGATCCGTCGTGTCCTCGATATTGGCAAAATGAGTGGACAGCCCGCTCCATTGAAGCTCGCTGTGATCGGCGAAGAACCGCGCCACCGACGGGATCTCCTCCGGCATAAAACCCTGCCGGTGGCAGCCGGTCTCGACCTTGATGTGGCACTGCGGCCGGATGCCGCTTTTGCCGGCGCCGCGCGCCAGGGCCTGTAAGGATTCGAAGGTGGAAAGGGTGAATTCCAGGGGCAGGCCGGCCGCCGCTGGCAGCGCCTGCATGGGGATGGGTCCCAGAAGATGAATGGGTGCGGAGAGTTCCAAGGCCAGCAGCTCCAGCGCCTCATTCAATGAATTCACGCCCAACCGGTCCGCGCCGAAACGCAACGCCAAGGGTGCGATCTTCTCCAGACCGTGGCCGTAGGCATTCGCCTTAACGACTGCCATGAGCTTTCTGTCCGGTCCGATCAGCCGCCGGAATTCAGCGAGGTTGTGTTGATAGGCGCCGGCATCGATCTCCAACCATGAAAGGGATGGGGCGGATGGGGTTGCATGATTCTGTGATGTCATGATGGATCGCTGCCTCCGAGTGCTTCAACAGACCGTCCGGCTGAATTGAGATTGGACGCCGGAATTCCGAGAATCAAGAATTCCGTCGTCGATAACGAGGAGGTGTTTCTAGGGTTTGTGCAAAAGGAGCTCGAGAGGACGAACGAGTTCCACGATCCGGCGCTTGATGTCGTTGGGATCCTTGCCGGGATCCTTATTGGGATCACTGTTGGAATCTCTAGCGGAATCGCCGCCCCGGATCATCAGGCGCGTCGTCATCCAAGCCAGGGGAAAAACCACGGCATTTTCCATCAACCGCTTTTCGAGGCGGCGCGCCTGCGTTTCCGCCGGGATCGGATCGGCGGGCAGGGCCAGCCAATCTTCAAAGAGGGCGCCTTCCAGTTTCCCGAGGATCGCGTCGTTTAGATGAGGTTCGAGGAAGCCGACCGTAATGCCCGCCGCTTCCCAAGGAATCGCGGCCATGACCGGCACCGCCATGAGGATGAGATCAAATGTCCCTTGCCGCAGAGATGAATGCAGCGCCGTTCGCGGCATTCCCATGATCTGGTATCGCCCCGCCTCCGCGGCGAGGATTGGAATCCGGGCCGCCGCACAGGAGAGAATAGGATCGCCGCTGGGATAGAAGAGACGGATCGGACGTTTCGTCTCGGTCGCGATTGTCTGACTTTTCCACAACCGCTGCAGCAGACTGCTCCGGTATCCCTCGGGATTCTCAAGAATCCCCTCTGCATTCCAGATCCCCTCGGCATGGGGAAGCAGGGTTGCGGGCCCGGCCAGGCCCTGGAAAATCTTCTCACGAATGGCTTGAGTCAAACCCCAGGTCCCTTCGCCCTCCGGCTGCGCGATGAGAAGAAGAAGAGACCGACTCTCCGCGACCGTCACACCCTGCGCCACGCCCGGTATGCAGTAGGCCGGAAGGTCTGGACCGGTCAGAACAAGCCGGGGTCCCGGCTCATCGGTGTCAACCACCGGTTCGGGGTAGCACTCGAGCCTGATGGGGAAGGGTGTCATCGACTCCAATGTCGTCGGGATCACCTTCTGAACCGGGGCAATGTTAAAAATCCACCGGACCGGATTCAGGCCGGATGGGTGGGGCCGCCCGAATTGGGGATCCCAATAGATGGGACCCGACGGCGGGTGGTGAGGATGGCGCCGCCCCCAATGGATCAATCCGGCGGCGGGGTGTTGGAAACGTTGCGGGAACTCGGGATCCGATTCCCGCAGGAGGATTTGCAGCGTCACGGGATCCAGCGTCACGAGACCGCTGATCTGCGCGGCCGATCCATTACGGAATTCGGTCAAACCGAGGATATGCCGGAAGAGGATGGCGTAGGGGCTCCGTGTCGGCTGGGCGAGTAATCCCTCGAGGGAATGAATAAAATCCTCCGGCCGGACCGGGTCCTCGTCACCGCCCCAGAAAAGATCCCCGGCAAAGCGGACCGTCCAGAGACGGCTATCCTGGGATCCGCTCCATTCAGTGTGGGTGCGTGGTGAGATGAGCGGCGGGAAAGCCGTTATCGAGGCGATGCATTGGATCGGGTCGGCGACGGCGGTCGGATAGGGGTGACCCCAGCCCGCGGCGCCCGATTCCGCTTCGAGCCGGAGGGTTAGGATCTCTTCCGGTGGAGCCGCCGGCGCTGGAAGGGACGCTGCCAGCACCGAGAAGGCGATAAGCGCCGGGGCGAGCGGGAAGCGTGTGCGGTGGGGCTGCATCATAAGGCGAAGGGCCTCAGCGGTGGATGGCCGTTCATGAGCCTACGAATCCGATGCGTCATTATGTCCCGAGGGGAAGATCGATGTGATCCGATCCAGCCGGAAGGAGCGGACGGCGCGATCCCCACTCAATCGGACGCGGAGAAAAATCCGGCGGCCTGTCCGTTCCAACTTCAAGGGCGTGACAATGACGATGGTTTCTCCGTTGCGGGCGAGGTAGGCGATCCTGATCGGCCGGCCCGCGCTCAGGGCTTCCTTGAGCGGCTCCAAGGCCGGGCGGATGGCGCCCTCTTCCTCCGCCCGCTCCCAACTTATATCGGGGGGATCCAGCAGTCTCAGAAGATCATTAAGGCGCTTCGGCCTCTCCGGCGCCCGCTCGATGAGGTACCACAGCAGATTGTGTGTCGTCTTGACATCGGCCAGAGCCCTATGCGCCGGACGATTGGGCAATGAGAGCGCATCGGCGAGATAGTCGAGGGAATACCGGTCGAGATCGATGAGATTGCGCGCTAATGTCAAAGTGTCGACAACCTTCATCGTCGGCATCCGCCCTCCCAGAAGTTTCCACTCCCGGGTGAGAAATGAAATGTCAAAGGGGGCGTTGTGCGCGACGAGGACCGCGCCCTTTAACAATGTCGTCAGCTCAGGCGCGATAGAGGAGAAGAACGGGGCCTCCCGCACCGCCTCTTCCTTTATCCCATGGATGGTGACCACTTCCTGCGGAATCGGTGTTTGGGGATTCACCAGCCGGCAGAATTCCTCCCGCTCGAGCGGGCCCTTTGTTATAAGACAGGCCACCTCGAGGACACGGTCATGACTGTCCAATCCCGTTGTCTCCACATCGACAATGGCAAAGCGGGTTTCCTCCAGAGTGGGGTTTCCCAATTCTTCGGAAAATAAATCCCCGGAGGTCGGATTCTCGAACATTTCCAGTGGGCATCCTTCTCAGATGGAGAACCGGATTTTCAGGGTGGCTTCGGATATCACAACGCGTCGATTCGTGACCATTCACGCTGGAGGTCTGTCACGCAACGCGAGGGCCAATCTAAGATTCTCTTTACAGCTTACCCGCCTCATGGGTCGCGGGACAAGTCCGGTCTCGAATGCGGGAGATCCCGAATAAAGCGTTTGCACATCATTTCTTGAATCCCGAAGATGAGTGAATCGAAAGGGGGAGATGTTTCATGAGTCAAATTATCGCTATTATCGGCGCGAGCCCTGATCGCAAACGGTACGCCAACAAGGCGATCAGGGCCTGGCAAAAGCAGGGGTGGACGGTCATCCCGGTGAACCCCACCTACGAAGAGATCGAAGGCTTGAAAACCTATCCGACCCTTGCTGATATTCCCGGACCCGTCAATGTGGCGAGCCTCTATGTCTCGCCCCGGGTAGGAATCACCATTCTTGATGCGATCGCCGCAAAGGGGATCAAGGATGTCTATGTCAATCCCGGCGCGGAGAGTGATGATCTGGTCAAGAAGGCCGTATCCCTGGGGTTGCAGCCGATCGTCGCCTGTTCGATTCTCGCCATCGGCGAACATCCGGATGCCTTTTAACCCGAGGTTCTCCGGCATGCAGAAGGGCGGCATCCATCTCCCGATTCTCTTTCTCTGCCTGGCGCTGGCGGGTGGTTGTACGCGCGCCCCGGCGCCAGCGCCTTTCCCCGGCGAAGCCGCCGGGCTCGATCCCGCGATTCCCGCGGCCTATGAGGCCCGTCTGGCGGTTCGCTATCAGCGGGAAGGTGATCCGGCCAAGGCGGTGCAAGCCCGCTGGAGGGCCGGGCCGGAGGGTACGCTGCTGGTCTCGGCGCACTACGGTCCCCTCGTTCCCCTTCTGGCGTTGGCGGTGCATCCCGATTCCTTTTATCTCAATCTGACGCGCGAAAATCTCTTCGCCCGATCCGACAGCCTTTATCTTTTAAGAGGCGGATCGGGACGATTCTCCGCTGGGAAGGCCGGGCTTTGGATGCGGGCGATCCTCGAACCGCACACCCTTGCCGCACTACTCTTTCGGCCGCACTCATCGGAGCGGAACGGCATGAGAATCCTTCGTGGGCTGGCGGATGGCCCTTCGGGCCGGCTGGTGGCCGAGGTTTGGCGCGATGGCGCCACAGGACGGATCCGGCAGTGGTCGATCGATGATGTCGACGGCCGCCGCTATCTTATTGTGGAGTACCCCGATGATGCCTGGGGCGATGGAGATTTCCTGCCGGCCCGGGTGATGCTCTTCTGGCCCGGGGAACAGAGCCGTCTGTGGATCCAAGTCAGCCGGGTCAAGGGACTGGATCCGCCTCCCCTGATCGAGCAATTTCGTCTCAGAGAACCCCCGGATTCGGAACGGATCGATCTGAAAAACCCGATGGATCCGATGCTGCTGGATTCCCCGGATAGATAAAGAGCCCTATCTCCTGAATGAACAATCGATTCCGGAGGCCGGCCGACTTTCACCTTGACCTCTGAGGGAACTCCCTGATAGGGTGACGCGGTGAGCCAAATGGCCTCTCCCAAGCGGTGCGTCAGCCTTGGGCGAGACTGAGCCCCCCAGGAGCGGGGTTGAATCGAGTTCTTGTGCACCCGCCCTGGGTCGCAGAGGCTCGTTTTATTTTGCCTTTCGTAGCATCCTGATTCTTTGGCCGTCGAGGTAAGGAGGGGTAGCGTGAAAATCGTGGTTTGCATCAAACAGGTTCCCAGTTCGGAGGCCCGCGTTCAGATCAATGCTGACGGAACCTCTATTGAGAGCGGGGAGCTGGAACTCGTCGTCAATCCCTACGATGAGAACGCCGTTGAGGAGGCGCTTCAAATTAAGGAAGCCAAAGGGGGTGAAACGATCGCCCTTACCGTGGGCTCCGACAAGGCGGAAGCCGCGCTCCGCGCTTGTCTCAACCAGGGCATCGACAAGGCCATGATCGTGAAGGATCCCTCACTGCAAGGGGGGGATTTCCTGGGAACGGCAAAGATTCTCGCCGCCGCACTCAAGCAGATCAATCCCGATTTGATCCTTTTGGGCAAGCTGTCCATCGATGAGGAGAACTCAGCGGTTGGACCGGCGCTGGCGGAGCTGCTCGGTCTTCCGCATGTCACCGTCGCCTCCAAATTGGAATGGATCGATGATACCAGCCTCAAGGTGTCGCGCGAAGTGGAGGGGATCACAGAGATTTTAGCGCTCTCGCTCCCCGCGGTTATAACAGCCAACAAAGGGCTCAATGAACCGCGCTATGCCAGCCTCCGCGGTATTATGGCGGCAAAAAAGAAACCGATCGAAGCCATCGATCCGACCGGCTTGGGATTGGATCCCAATGTCGTTGGGGCGGCCGGCCGGAAGATTTCAATTCTTAAGATGGAGCCCCCGCCTCCACGGGCTGAAGGGAAAGTGCTTCAAGGGGAACCCCAAGAGACCGTGCCTGAATTGGTGAGGCTCTTGCGGGAAGAAGCCAAGGTATTGTGAGAGGGTATTGTGAGGAGGAGGGATCATGGGGCACATTCTGGTTTTTATTGAACGAAGGAACAACACATTCAAAAAGGGCTCTCTAGAGGTTCTGGTACGGGCGCGGCAGCTGGCGGATGAGAAGGGGCGGGAGGTTCACGCCGTCTGCGTTGGGAGCGGCTGCTCCGCTGCGGCGAAGGATCTCGGCGCGTGGGGTGCGAAGACCGTTCATGCTCTCGATGACGGCGCCTTCGACCGCTATACACCGCAGGCTTTTGTTAAACTTCTTTCCCGGGTCATGGATGAGACCGGCGCCGATCTGACCCTGCTCTGCTCCACGGCCATGGGCCGCGATCTAGCGCCCCGCGTGGCGGCGCTCAAAGATCTGCCCCTTTTGACCGAGGCGCTGGAGATTGACTGGCCGGAAGGAAAGAAAATCCAGATTCGGAAATCGATGTACGGTGGAAAGGTCTTCGCCACGTGGGTGACCCAAGCAGGACCGCCCTTCATGGCGACGGTGCGGCCCGGGGCGTATCCTTTCTCGGCCGAGCCGTTCGCCGGCGCGGCGGCGGAGGTTTCTCCGCTTTCGGCGGCCGGCGAGATGGAGGGCGCCGGCGCCATTGGGATCGACGAATTGAAGCCCGAAGGCGGCATGGTCGATCTTCAGGAAGCTGATATCATTGTTTCGGGCGGACGGGGTCTGAAGGCGCCTGAAAATTTCAAACTGACCTATGAGTTGGCCGAAGCGATCGGGGGAGCCGTCGGCGCCAGCCGAGCCGTCGTCGATGCCGGATGGATCGAGCACAGGCACCAGGTTGGGCAGACCGGTGTGGCCGTCAGCCCGGGTCTCTATATCGCCGTGGGCATTTCCGGCGCCATCCAGCATTTGGCGGGGATGCGGACATCGAAATGTATCGTCGCGGTGAACAAGGATCCCGAGGCTCCCATTTTCAAAATGGCGGATTACGGAATCGTCGGCGATCTTTTTGCCGTGGTCCCGATTCTCACCGAAGAGATCCGCAAGGTGCGGTCGGCCTAATAGAATATCATGGCCCGCAATCAACCCGGGGCACGGGCACAGAAAAAGAATACGGCGCGAGGACGGCTTGCGGGGAACCCTGTATCCACTTCGTGTATTGTTACGACAATGCTGGTCCAGCCCAATGATTCGAATATTTTGGGATTTTTGCACGGCGGCCAGCTTTTACATTGGGTGGATGTCACCTGCGCCATGGCGGGACAGCGCCATTCGCGCCGGAGCGTTGTGACGGCGTCGTTTGACCGGGTTCATTTTCTTCATCCCGCAAAGATCGGCCAGCAGATTATTGTACAAGCAAGTGTGAATGCTGTTTGGGCTACGAGTATGGAGGTGGGGGCGAAGGTTGAGGCTGAGGATCCTCATACCGGAAGAAGGGTTCAGACGGCCTCGGCCTACGGCACCTTTGTCGCCCTTGATTCGAAGAACAAACCGGTGAAGATCCCGCCGCTCATCCTAGAGACGGAGACGGACCGGCGGCGCAACAATGAGGCGCAGGAACGCCGGCGGGTTCGTTTGTCGGAACGCGCGGCCCGAAAGAATCGGGTCCATTAGGATGAGACTTTGATAAGGACTGGTGATCCCGGCCGGGTTTGTCCCGGCCCCAGTGGAGAATCCGGCCCGTGTGAGTGGAGGAAAGAAACTTGAAGTTTCCCGTATCGTTTTACCAAGATCTGAAAGTTCTGGAAGAGCAAGTCCCCTTCCATAAGCAGGTGGGTGTTCATGTCGAAGTGGCGCTGGCCGACACCGCATTCAATCAGGAAATCTCGGTTCGACAACTTGAAAAGTTGGCGGTTATCCTTCGGGAAAACGAGCTGAAGGTTACGGCGCACCTCCCTTTTCATGATCTTCGTCTCGCGAGTCGCGACCGGCATATCGTGGAGTATTCCATGGATGTCCTCACTGAAGCACTCGAGATCGGAAAGATCCTCGGCGCCCGCATGGCGGTCCTTCACACCGGCTACACCCCCCAGGTGCCGACCGGTGACATGGAGAAGTGGATGGAGGAAGCCGCCGGCAATTTAAGGGATCTTGCTGAAAGGGCCGCCGAGGAGGATATGCTGATCGCCCTCAGAAATCTCTGGGAGCCCGACGCCGATCTTTTCAAAGGCCTTTTTGAGCGCGTGGGCAATGAAAGCCTTGGGATGTGCCCCGACTTGGGACATGCGGCCTGTTACTCATCCCTCGCTCCGGAGGAGTGGATCACCGTCTTCAACGACCGCCTCTTTAATATTCATTTCCACGACAATGATGGCATGGAAGATCAGCACAATTCCTGCGGAGAGGGCGTCGTCGGCTATGACACGATCTTGGAGGCGATGCAGGGGCTTAAGGAGCCGCTGAATATTACCCTCGAAATGGCGCCCGAGGGGATTTTACCCTCATTGGATCATCTTAGAGAAATGGGATTTGACTTGGATATTTAGCGGATAAACAAATCAGAAGAATAGACTCAGCGCGGCGCCGGGTGGCGCCGCGCTTCAGTTTACATTATCTGTTTTTGGGTATTTCTACCCTACACCGACCGGAATGGGTCGTTGAGAACTTCCGGATATGACCCGATCCGGGCCTTCACTCCATTGCAGTCAATCCGGAGGAGACGTCTGAAGCTCTTCCAAGGTGGATTTGCTGTTGGGAGCCATCTTCTTTCCACCCAAACCATTACCTTTTGAAGGGTGCAAAGGCAGTATGATTCGGGGGACCTCGTTGGAGCTGACCTCCCGGGCTCTCAAACCGACCTTCAGCGCCTCAAAAGCCACCCAGGGATCGACACTGTCACCGCAAGTGAAGACATCCACCGCGGCATGGCCGTATTCAGGCCATGTGTGAATCGCAAGGTGAGACTCGGCGATGACGACAACGCCGCTGACCCCTTGTGGATTGTAAGAGTGGAAGACCGCTTGCACGATGGTCGCGCCACAAGCATTGGCGGCGTCCATCATGATATTTTGAATGGTGACCGGATCGCTGAGGCGATCCACATCGCAATGAAAAAACTCAGCCAGAATATGACGACCCAGAGCTCTCAATTTGCATAAACCCTCCATCGGGCGGTATTGACCCTTAACGCGTGGGACCTTCCAAAATATTGACACGCGAAAACCAAAACTACCAGATCCTCACCCTTCCCGCCAAGCGAAAAATCACCCAGGACCGCGATTGATAACCCTACTCATATCAGGGTGTTGCCGGAGCCAACAAAATGGCTTGGCTGTCCAATCGATCCGGAACCGGAACGCTGAGGAGATTGAGCACCGTGGGGCAGAGATCCCCGATTTGAGGCTCCCGTTCCTCTTGGAACTTCCAGTTGGAAAAGAAGATCCCTTTGACAAGCTCCGGCGACAGACTGCAATGGTCGCCGCTCCATTTGTCGGTATGAATTTCGAACAAGTCTTTTGGAACGCCCCCGAGGGATGTTTGCCATGAGACCCGATACCCCAGGTTGTTCCCTGCGCGGAGGTCGGGGATCAGGTTGGCATCGAAATCCGAGTAGATATCTTTGCGGTTAAAGACCTTGTGGACGGGGCATATCCCCGTTTCAGGATCGACGAAAGCCTCGAGCTTCGCCGTAATTTCAGCGCAGAGCTCCTCATACTCGGCCCCCGGCGTCACGATCCCATTCGCTTCCCGCCCCAAGAGGTTGATATAGATGCAGCCGAGACCCAAGGCGTAGGCCCGGGTCCGATCCCAATCCACATTCTCCCAGAAGGTGCCGGAGACAAAGAGATCATCGAGATTTTTCAGATCGGAATCGGTATCGTTTTTAAGCGCCAAGAAACCATTTTGCCGCAGCCAGGTGTTGATATTGAAAGACCATTTCCATGTGGAGAAACCATGATCGGAACAGATCAGGATCGCGCCGTCCTCCGGCAACCGATCCATGGTCCAGCCGACAATGTCATCCATCTTTTGATAGGCCACCAAGATCGCATCGCCGAATTTGTCGGCGAGCTCCTTGTTATAGGCCGGGTGTTCTGTATCCATCAGCCTCCAGAACATATGGGCGACCCGGTCGGTAAAGTAGAAGACTTGTACATAAAGTTGCTCGTCGGGGGTTTCCAGGAATGTATGTAGAATTTCTTCGAACTTGGCGACCGTGACGTCGTACGTGTCATGAAGGAAGGCGTCTTCGTCTATGACCTCTTCATCCATCGCCCAGGTGTCGAGCGCCCACCCGAGTGTTTTCCAATAGCCGATCTCGTCATAGATCTCTTTGGAGAAGCCGCTGGGGTAAGTGATATCAAAGACAGGGTCCTTGGGGTCAAAGTTCACCGAAGACATGTAGAGTTTAAAATCCGGCTCCATGCCGATCAGATAAAACCGGCTGATGCCGCGGACTTTAATAAGGGAGTTAATCGGGAATGTTAAAGGGACCCAGTCGCTCCAGCCGCCCGGCTGCAGCTGGATTGATTTTCCGGCGACCTCTATCGTTGTCGTTTTTTGGTCCCAGTCAAAACTCAGGGACAGTGGAATATCTATCTCGGGTGGTTCCGGGAATAATTTGTTAAAGGGTCCGTACAGGAATGTCTCGACCGATTCGACGCCGGGATAAACATCCAACGGAATGACCTTTCCGCCCTTTTCTGTGTTCGTTTCGAAATCAAATATCTCGGATGTGTAATAAGAATAAGTGCCGAAGGTGCCACGGATATCGGGAACGCCCAACCCTGAGAGTATCCGCCCGTTGGGGTAGGGACCCGGGGGAAAAGAGGCGGGGACGCGGATGACGGTCGATTTGATTTGGTGTTGCCCGGCGACATCCCAAAAGGGAATTCCCTGGCGGTTGTTGACCGGCAGGGGTTTTTTCACCGGGATATTCTCTGCGATGAAACCGCTACCGAAGACGTAGACGGCCGCGCCAAGGATCAGGGCGATGGGAAGGACGATCAGGAAACGGCGGATAATTATCAATCCGAGGATGAAGAGAACGAGCGCGACGGCTCCGCCGGCAATAAGCCCCAATATCTTCGGATTCTTTTCGCCATAGAGGAAAGGTTCTTCCTTTAGGGAGATCATGGCGAAATCAGGGAAATAGGTCCGGGGGTCTCTCTTTAAAAAGTCAAAGATCGTTGTTCGTCCGGGATCAAGACCGGTGGCGAAGGTTGACCAGGAGACTGGTGTCTGGGGTGGATTCGTCGGCAGAAGCCTTGAATAACTGCCCTCCTTCCGGAGGCGATCGAGATGGGGCAGCAGGCCTTCATCCATCCATTGCTCCACGAGCCTCGCGTCGGCCCCATCGAAGCCAAGGACGACCACCTTGGACGGCGGAGAATCGCCGGCTCCCTGGAGTTGTACAAAAATAGGAGGCAACAAAACCCCAAGAAGGAGTAGGGCCGCCAATACGGTCAATATTCCTGAACGCTTCATTCGTTCTGTCCCCCTCACCGAATAAAGACTCGAGTCAACTCAGAGATCTAAATATGGAATGAAAAGAAGATCCCCCTTAATCCATCGGCTCTCTGAAAGCCGGCCCCATCCATCGATGCAGGTTTTCCCAATATAGGTCGACGTTATGGGGAAAGGAATTGTTGTTTCCTAACCCACAATACTATCATTTAGTTATAGTTCCAGTCCAGATCAGCCTGATCTGTGGTGCGATAGCGGAGTTTCGAAATCCCCCTCGGGAGGAGGAGAAACGTGCTGAAAGTCCCCGGTTCCAGAAACCGGCCCCGAGGCCTAACCCGTATGAGGCATCGCGGGCGCCTCCGGATTTCGGGGATCCTCTTTCTACTGCTGGCCCTGGCCGTTCAGAATATCAGCTCATGGCTCACCTATCAGGCGGTTCGTCGTTCGCTCGATACCCAGTTGGGGGAGAGGCTGCTTGCCGTGGCGGGGGCCGCGGCGGCCGGATTGTCACCCGATGGGGTGCGGTCGGTCAGCAGCGAGGGTGAGGCTTCTCCCCACTGGTCTGAATTTCAGGAACGAATCAACCGAGTTTCAGAACAGACCCTTGTGGGGAACATCTTTCTCTTCGACACCGAGAAAAGAAACCTCTTCGATCGGCGGGAGAGATTTCCCCTGGGCTTTGTTAATCCCCTGCTGGATCTCCACTATGCCCCAGTGACGGCGGCCCTGGCCGGTGTGCCGGCGGCGACCCCTCTCTATCAGGTGGGGTCGGTTTATCTCAAAGCTGGTTTTGCTCCCGTTTTGGACGGCCACGAGGTTGTTGCTGTCCTGGGCGTAGAAGGAGATGCCGCCTTTTTCTCGGTTTTAGCCGATCTGAAACGCACCTTCCTCTGGACCGGATTGCTCGGCTTCCTCAGCATGCTGGTGCTCGGCTTCCTCTTTCTCCGCGTCCTGCGTGGATTGGGCAAGGCTGAGGATACGGTGGCCCAGACATCGGCCTTGGCCGTCGCCGGGGAGTTGGCCGCCATGGTGGCGCACGAGATTCGAAATCCTCTGGCTGTGATCCGCTCTCGGGCCGAACGGGTGAAGGCAAAAATCGATCGCGGTGCGGACCGGGAAGAGATCCTCGAGTGGTTTGAGGTCATCCCCAAGGAAGTCGATCGACTCAATGCCGTCCTCTCGAATTACTTATCCTTTGCGCGGCCCGCGGCCGAGGAAGCCCCTGGCGGCCGCGTCGTTGTGGCGGTGGAAGCGGTCCGCGGATTGATGGAAGGAGAGTGTGCGCGAAAGGGAATAGAGTTGCGAATCAAGATGGCCCTCCCGCCGGATCTCTCCGTGACCCTCCCAACACACGACATCCAGCAGATCCTGGTCAATTTGCTCCTCAATGGCGTGCAGGCGATGGAGACGCATGGAGGAAGGCTCGACATCAGCGCCAGGTTGGTCAATGAGGAGGTCCGTCTTTGCGTGAAAGATACCGGTCCCGGATTTGATCCCCGTCTTGCGGAGACGATCTTTGATCCCTTTTATACATCAAAGACCGCCGGTTCAGGTCTGGGTCTTGCCATCGTGAAAATGCTGGTTCAGAGGGGAGGCGGGACGATTCGCGCCTCGGCCGCCAAGGAAGGGGGCGCTCTCTTCGAGGTCGCTCTTCCGGCTCTCTCAGCGGAGAATGGGTGGGTAACGAAGGATGATGATGAAGAAAGATAATGAAGGGCGATGATGAAAAGGGGTTAAAACCATGAGTCCGGCAGGTCCATTCCAAATTCTGGTTGTTGATGATGAGGTGGAGCTTCTTAAAAACCTGAAGGACCTCCTCTGTGATCAGGGATATCTGGTCACCACGGCCGCATCAGGCCCTGAAGCCGAAGAGAAACTCGCCGGATCGGTTTTTGATCTCATCCTCACCGATTTGAAAATTCCACCCCCCGACGGATTGGAGCTTCTCCGCCGGATCAAGGAGAAGGACCCCGAAACGGCCGTTATTCTCATGACCGCCTTCGCATCCCGTGAAACGGCCCGCGAAGCGATCCGGGATGGAGCTCAGGACTACATAGAAAAGCCATTCTCCGAGATGGAGGTTCTCTACCGTATCGATCGGATTCGGGAACGCTGGGGTCTGAAGAATGAGCGGGATATCCTGGCCCGACGTGTTGAGGCTCTCATAGAGGAGACCTCGGCCGGTGAGCGAATGGAGGGTCTTATCGCCCGCGCCCCGATCATGAGTGAGATTTTCTCCCTTGCCCGCCGGGTGGCCGCAACCGATGCCACAGTCCTCTTGCAGGGGGAAAGTGGGACGGGGAAAACATCCCTCGCTCGAGCGATTCATGCCGCCAGCCCCCGAAAAGAAGCCCCTTTTCTTCGTCTCAATTGCGGCGCCATTCCAGAAAGTCTCATTGAATCGGAGCTCTTTGGTTACACCAAGGGGGCCTTCACCGGGGCGGTACAGAACAAGGCCGGTTTGCTCGAAGCGGCCGATGGCGGGACCTTGCTCCTCGACGAGATTGGTGAACTCCCCCAAAATGTCCAGGTCAAGCTCCTGCAAGTCATGGAGGAAAAGAGCTTCATTCCCGTCGGGGGTCTCCGACCCCACCAGGCGAATGTCCGCTTTATCGCCGCCACGCATCGGAATCTGGAGAAGGCGGTGGAGGAGGGCGAGTTCCGGGCGGATCTCTTCTACCGGATTCATATCTTCCCTATCTACATCCCCCCGTTGCGCGAGCGGAAAGAAGATATTCCCCTCCTTATGGAACGGTTCTTGAAAACTAAGCAGATAGAATCGGACCGGATCACGCCTGAGGCGATGCGGAAGCTTTTGTCGCATTCGTTTCCAGGGAATGTGAGAGAGCTGGAAAACATACTGGAGAGAGCCTTGATCCTGGCCGGAAGCCAATCGATCGACCCCGAGCATCTGCCGGGGGTGACATCAGCAGAAGGCAAAGGGTTCCATAGTGATAAGCACCTTTTCCGTCTGCCGGATGAAGGTCTCTCACTAGAAGCCCTGGAACGGGATCTCATCATCCAGGCCCTGGAGAAGGCGGATGGGAACAAGTCCCGGGCCGCACGCCTCCTCGGTTTGACGCGGAGAACACTCTATTCAAGGATGGAGAAGCATAATTTAAAATCTTGATGAGAATGCACCTATGGGGTCACCGTCACGTACCGCGGGGTTCATCCCGGAAGGCAGAAGAGGAGAGAAAGATGAGAGGCCATATAAGAATCATCCTGGCTGTCGGGCTTCTCGTCGCCATCTCGACGACGCCTCTTGCGGCCGTCCCCCCCCCTCACCCCTTGAGCGCTTCAGGAGGTATGAAGGAGACCGAGCAGGTTCTCCTTCAAACCGACCGGGTTATCGAAAGGGCCCGCGATCTTGTTCGGGATGCCGGTTCCATCCAAAGGACGGCTGTCGCCATCCAGGCCGAAGCCTTCATGGATAGAGCCCAACAATCCCAGCGGGATGCCTGGGGAGACTTTCGCCGGCAGCGCTGGGCTCAGGCAGCCAATATCTCGCTGAAGGCGAGGGAATATGCACTGAAGGCGATTGAGCTTTCACAGGTTGAATTCAAGGCACACGAAAGCCTGGTCACCCTGTTGGAGCAGACTCGGGAAATGGCGGTTGAAGCAAAGGCGGAGATTCGCGAGAGCGGCCGGCCTGAAGCCATCCAATGGCTGCAGACGGCGGAAGACCAGCTCCGACGGGCTCAGGAAGCCTACCGGGAGACACGGTTGCGGCAATCGATACGTTTCGCCGTCGTGGCGCGTGATCTGATCCGCCGAGCGCTGGATGCCTCCCGCGGCAGCGGACCCGACGAGGTGGGGCGAGTCCGATCGGATCTTGAACAAACCGATGGCTTGCTCCTGGAGGTGGAGGCGTCACTCCGAGAAGGATTGGGGGGATCGGATCTCCAAACCATGGTACAGCGGGCCAAAGAGGTCCAGGATCGCTCGTGGAGGGCCTATCGGGATGGAAAACCGAAGCAGGCGTCGCGTTTAACAAATATCGCCCGCGAGCGCGCCCTGGCCGTTCTGCTTCATCTCCAAGCCGCCCCCGACCCACAGGATTTGCAGGCCAGTCTGAACCTGCTTTCCTCGCTCTACGAGTCGATTCAATCGGCGGCCGCATCAGTGGATGATGAATCCATCCGCCAACTTCTCCTGCGTGGCCGGGAGCATCTCCTGAAAGCGGAGCGGGAGATGGCGGCTGGCAAGATAGAACGGGCCCTCAATGAGGCGCGGGCATCGGAAGCACTCCTCCGCGAGGCATCCGAGCGGATCCCGTCGCCGTAATCCCGGGGTGACACGGCGCCATCCAACCCCTGGGAACCGATATGGAACGGGAGAGCATCACATTGTCTCAATCCCCGCCTCCGCGCAGACCCAGGTTCGCCCTTCCGATATATACTTTAACATTCCTCTTTGTCATTTTCGCCGGCGGAGGTCCGTCTGGTCCCTCGCATGCCGGTGAGTGGCGTCTCGAAGGGGATCTGGGCTTTGAGGTCGAGTCGGTGACCGAGACCTTCAGCGTTCCCGATACAATGATCGATACGGTTCATGTCGATCCGGACACGCCGATAGAAGAGCAATTGGAGTCGGTGCGGTTCCGAGACCACGACGCCCTGACGGACGGGCTGCTTCGACTGGAGCTGTCCTACCTCAATCCGGTCTGGGATCTCTCTTTCCAGAGCCGGCTGGCCACGGGTTCCGGGCGGACCCGCGAGATCCTTGAATGCGAAATGATCAGCAATCGCCCCCAAACGGGCCGGCTGATCCTGCGAAATGATTTTTATGGGCAATCGGGGGGGGGCGAGAGCCAGGACGGCTTTCAGAATGAGACGAGCCTGAGCTGGCATCCGCCTGGATTGCACGACGGATGGGATCTGCGCTGGCGCAATCGATGGGAGCATTCCAAGAGCTGGGGGGATTCCATAAGCCGTGTCTTTAATTATGACCGGGCTCGAACGGGGATGAGGCTTCGGAAGAATTGGGGATGGTCCCGAGAGCTTTGGCTCGAGTTGGAATGGGGTGGCAAATGGTTGGATGAAAGCACGGTGGGATCCTACAACTCCCTCATCACCCGAATGGGGACGGAGTTGAGCATGGCGTCAAACCTCCCTCTTTCCGCTACCTATTCATTTGAGCGGAGGCGTTATAAAGGCTCAAACGCCCTCACGAATTCGTTCCGGGAGCATATTCTGGATCTCTATATCACCCGCCGCGCCCTCGGAGAGTCCCATCTCGAATCCCGGATGAATTTCCACTATACAGACTATGACACGACCGGGACCATCTTTTTTGATAATGTTCAATGTGAAGGCTCGATCCTTCTCCGGCGTCACCTTTTTGGTGATTGGAGTTTAAAAACCGGGCCCGGCGGCGGGTGGCTCACACAGGTCGAATCGGGGGGCGCCGGATCGTATCAAACGGCCTACCTCCAATTGGAAGTATCTTATGAGCCGATACGACACGGCTGGTTCAATGCAACGACGCGCTGGGGACGCCGTGACTATACGGAGGCGTCATCGAGTCAGATTATTGTTTTCGAGGGTTATAACCTGAGTCTGGCTCGCAGCGATTACACTTTTGCAAGTCTCAGCCTGTTGGGCGACGTGGAGCTCGGCTGGGGTCTTTCCATCGAGGGGTTCCTCCAGTACGACCTGGAGTGGCATGATAGCGCCGATGATGATTTCAAGCTCTCGACCCTTACACTGAGGATAGCCCGCGATCTTTGACGATTAGCCCGGCAGGATCAGATGACTCGTGTTGACGCGGTTTTCTACCGATGACTATACTAGTCGAAGAGATCCATTGGACCGTCACTCCATAACCTCAACCCTCCAAAGAGTCCAATAAATGCTGGGTGGGATTCGAAGGCTGGTTTTACAAAACATCGGGTTGAAATTTACCTCACTCGTCCTGGCGATTGCGTTCTACCTCCATGTCTTCTCCATACAGGTCCAAGAGTTCTCGATGTCAATCCCGCTCCGGCTGACGGATATACCCAGCGAAATGACCTTGACGGGAGAGATTCCAGCCACCGTTGAGATCATGGTTCAGGGATCGGGAAAGGAACTCCTAAAGCTCCGCGCCCGCCGGTTGTGGACTCAAATCAGCGTGGCCGACGCGGGGGAGGGAAGGTTCCAGCGCCCTATCGTCGCCGGCGACATAAGCCTGCCCCCGGATATTGAGGCCCAGACGGTGGAGGTCATCCGTCCGAAAGTGCTGGACCTTGTCTTTGACCGGCTGGAGGAAAAGCGAGTGCCGGTCTTTCCCACCATCACCGGCGCCCCCTCATCCGGTTTCTTGGTCAACGGCCCGGTGCAGGTTGAGCCGGATTCGGTGACCCTGCGGGGTCCCCGCAGGCTTCTCGACCGGTGCGAGTTTTCCAGAACCCTGGATCTGGGAATTCAGGGAGCGACCGGTCCGCTGCGGGCAGAGGTCCAGCTCGGCACGCCGGGTGGCGTGATCGCTGATCCCCCCAAGGTGATGGTTGTCGTTCCGATCGAACGTTTGATAGTCCGCTCGATTCAGGGATTGCCCATCGAGGTTTTAAGGAGCAGTTCTATTCGTCATGTTCAATTAGAGCCGGAGACGGGTAGCGTTGAGGTGCTGGGGCCCGAGAGCGTCGTCGCTCGGTTGCGGCCCGAGGATCTCGTATTGAGGATCGATGCCCGGAACTTGAGAGCGGGGACCCACATGCTCATGGTCAGTGTGGTTCTAACGCGTGATGTTGAGGATCTGGTTTCGGTCGAACCGAGTTACCCGGAAAGATTTAAAGTCACACTTGAATAATATTTTTATGAACCTGTTCCTCGCTAGAGGGCTGCAAAGAGCCGTGCCATCGGAACGGGAGACAAGGAGGATCCCATGGAAAAGCAGGAGTTTCCCTACTGCCCCATATCGCGGCAACTCTGCCAGCAGGGAAAGGTTTTCGCTGATTCCCAATCCCAGAAGGATTTAACGTTCTGTGCCTTTTGGCATCTCGCTGAACACCGCTGTGTCTTCCGGATGGTAGAATATGATCTCTTTAATATTGCACGATCAATGGATGAGATCCGCAGCCGATAACCGGCTCCATGAGCCTATTCGGGATACGGGGCAGGAACGTCAAACGGCCCTTGACGTTAGTTGAAAAAACCCGATAATTTTCTGTTGACGGCCATTCGATGGGTTGCTAAGGTGTAACCACTTCTCCCTGACGGACTTCTGTGAGTTTCAGGGGCGAGGCTGGGTTTTCATCTTTCCACGGCAGTCAAGAGAGATCGTTTCACAGAGGATCAGGAGGGGCCATGACGAAGGCGGACCTGGTGGATGAAATCGCCGATCGCACAGGCTTGACGAAAAAAGATGTTGCTGAGACGGTGGATCAGTTCTTGGAGGCTGTCTCTAGATCTCTGATCAACGGCAAACATATTGAAATCAGAGGATTTGGGACGTTTAGGGTCCGTGATCGGAAGCCACGCATGGCTCGCAATCCCCGAACTGGGGATTCGGTGCCTGTCCCGGCCCGGCGCGTACCTGTCTTTAAGGTTTCCAAAGAACTGAAAGAAAAGGTCGCGAACGCCGAATCCTAGGACCCTGGTGGCGCCGAGGAGCGGGGTTGGGCCTATTCTAGGCCCGGTTGATCTTCCGTTTCCGGCCGAAAGGGTGCCGCGTTGCCGCGAGAAAAATCTGCTCGAGACACTAGGGGGCAACACCAAGGTGGGGCGCCTGGTGTACTCTATATTGTGGCGACCCCCATGGGTCATCTCCAGGACATAACCCTGAGAGCCATTGAGGTTCTCAGGGATGTTTCCTTTATTGCCGCCGAAGACACCCGAAGAAGCCGAACGCTCCTTTCCGCCCATGGTCTCACCGGAAGGCTTGTCAGTTACCATGAGCACAATGAACGGCAGCGGACCCCCGGTCTTCTTGAAGAACTTCTGCAGGGACGGTCGGTAGCCCTTATCAGTGATGCAGGCAGCCCCCTCATCAGCGATCCTGGCTACCATATTGTTCAGGCGGCCATCCAAGAGGGGATTCCGATTCAGGTCATTCCCGGGCCCTCATCTGTTATCGCAGCCCTTCAAGTAGCGGGATTTACGGCCGACCGGTTTATCTTTCATGGGTATGCGCCGCGCACATCGGGCCGGAGAGAACGGTTTCTGGATGAAGTGGCGGCCGATCCACGAACACAGGTTTTCTTTGAAACGCCGCACCGCATCCGGCGGACATTGGATGCAATGACAAGTCGGTTCCCCCGCCGGGATATGGTACTCTGCCGAGAACTCACAAAAGTCTATGAAGAGACATTGAGAGGGACGCCCGAAAAAATCCTGGAGAGGATCGGTGAGCGGTCCCTGAAGGGCGAAATGGTTCTTGTCGTCGGTCCGCAATCGAAGGAAGGCCGTGGAAGGAGCGCCGGTTCATGATGTCTTCCATTAAAAGGGGCGCCCGTTCCACCATCGCCCCCCTTGCCGGCTGGCTGGGCAAAAGGGGTGTGCATCCCAACACCTTGACCCTGCTGGGCCTCCTTTTCGCCGGGATCACCGCGGTTCTTTTGGCCCAGGGCCGCCTGCGCCTGGCGCTCATCCCTTATACATTAAGCGGATTGGCCGATATGCTGGACGGCGCTGTGGCGCGGGCGACGGGCCGCGGTTCGGCCTTTGGCGCGGCCTTGGACTCCACCGTCGATCGTGTCGCCGAGGGCGTTGTTCTCGGCGGTCTTCTTCTCGGTCTGCTCAATGCGCCGCCCGGGGGCACGGTTCTCTGCGTTTCGTCGATCCTCCTTTTTCTCATCAGTTCTTTTCTGGTCAGTTATACCCGGGCGCGGGCTGAGGGCCTGGGACTCGAATGCACCGTCGGTTGGATGGAGCGTCCCGCCCGGTTGGTTCTGCTGGCGATCCTTCTACTTCTGGGCCGGTCGGTCCTTCTTCCGGGACTGATCATCTTGGGTCTCCTGACGACGTGGACGGTGATTCAGAGGATGATTCATATTAGCCATGAGGTGGGGCGGCTCGCTCGAAATGAAAAGACCCGCAAGGTCGCGCCATGAGCCGAGGGGTTTTTATCTCCTTTGAGGGGGGCGAGGGATCGGGGAAATCGACTCAGATTTTGAGGCTGGCCGAGTCGTTGAAATCTTCGGGATTCCAGGTCGTTGTCTGTCGCGAGCCGGGGGGAACACCGCTCGGCGAGGCGGTTCGCGACCTGCTTCTCAAGATCCGCAAGGATCCGCCCGCGGCCCTGACCGAATTGCTTCTTCTTGAGTCATCACGATCCCACCTCGTCCAGCAGGTCATCCTCCCCGCACTGAAAGAAGGTCGGATTGTTCTCTGCGACCGTTATGCCGATGCGTCGATGGCCTATCAGTGGGGGGGAAGAGGTTTGGCTTCGGATCTTGTTAGGAATCTCAATAAAACAGCGACCGGCGGTCTGACCCCTGATCGGACGGTTCTTCTTGATATGGATCCAAGCGAAGGGCGGCGGCGCCAGGGCCGGGCGGGCATGGATACCGATCGCATGGAGAGCGAGAATCTGGAGTTTCATAGTAAAGTGCGCTGTGCCTATCTCTCTCTTGCGAAAGAAGAGCCTGGACGATTCATCGTGGTTGATGCAGCGCAGGGGATAGATCAACTGGCGGAAGAGATCCTCCGACAAGTACAACCTTACTGCCTTGAACGGTTGACACCATCCGGGAAGACTTTTGGGAAAACTGAGGGAGGCATCCATCATGCACCCTGATCGCATGCGGCAGATACTTGAAGATGTCCAATCGGGCGTGATGACGGCTGATGCTGCGATGAGCGCCTTCCGACGGCTCCCCTTTGAGTCGCTGAACGACCTGCGATTGGATCATCATCGGCATCTTCGCTGCGGTTTTCCGGAAGTTGTTTTTGGACTGGGCAAAACGCCGACCCAGGTGCTGGATGCGGCCAAGGGTCTTCAGGCATCCGGCAGTCCTCTTCTCGTCACCCGTGTTGATCCAGAGACAGGACCTCTTCTGCAGAAGCAGTTTCCAGCAGGGCGCTGGAATCGCCGCGCCCGCTGCTTCATTTTGGCCGGTGAGTCTCTCATTCCCCCGGCCGGTCTTGTAGGCATCTTGTGCGCCGGGACGAGTGACCTCCCTGTTGCGGAGGAGGCTGTTGAAACGGCCCGCGCCATGGGAGCCGAGGTGGAGTTTACGGCCGATGTGGGGATTGCCGGGCTCCATCGTCTCAGCGATAAAAAGGAGCTCCTCCTATCGGCGGATGCCCTCGTTGTTGTCGCGGGCATGGAAGGGGCTCTGGCGAGTGTCGTGGGAGGACTTACCGACAAGCCCGTGATCGCGGTTCCGACCAGCGTCGGCTACGGCGCATCCTTCAAAGGTCTAACCGCCTTGTTGGCCATGCTCAACAGCTGCGCTTCCGGGGTTGTCGTCGTCAATATCGACAATGGTTTCGGCGCGGGTTACACCGCTGCCCTGATTGGACGGGGTCGATGCGCCGCAATGAAGGATGTCCGTCTTCCGGAGAAGCAACTGAGGAAACAACCGGAGAAGCCGCCGAAGAAACGACCGGGGAAAGAACAATGAGGATTTTATACGTTGATCCGATAGGGGGACTGAGCGGGGACATGTTTCTCGGCGCCCTCGTCGACTTGGGCTGGCCCCTGGCCTCGTTGGAAAGGGAGCTCCAGGAGATCGGAATTTCGGACATCCGATTGGATGTGGAGACGCGGATCCATCGACATCTTTCCTCGAAGGGGATTCTTGTGACCACCGGTGAAAAAGGAGTTCACCGACACTTGCCGGACATTGAGAAGATTCTTGGAGTCGATCGAACGGAGATGGATGCGATCCCGCCGCACCGTCGGAAGGCCTATGGGGCGTTCCGCCGCCTGGTTGAGGCGGAAGCCCGCATCCACGGACAACCGATCGAGAAAGTCCATCTTCATGAGGTGGGAGGTTTGGATTCCATCGCCGATATCCTGGGCGTCTGTCTCGCTATCTCTGATCTTGAAATCGAGCGGGTCTTTGTTGGACCCCTGCCTTTGGGGACGGGATGGGTCGATATGGCGCATGGGCGATTTCCAATCCCCGCCCCGGCCACCGTTGAGATCCTGAAGGATGTTCCGGTTGTCTGGACCGGTGAATGCGGGGAGAAGGTGACCCCGACAGGAGCGGTCTTGGCGGTAACCCTCGCTGATCAATTCGGATTTCCTCCACCGATGATCCTTCGGTCGACCGGTTGGGGTGGCGGCAGCCGCCCTACGGCGGAGGGTGAAACTCCCAATCTCGTCCGGCTCATCCTTGGGGAGACCGAGGACGAAGCGGTGAATGAAGCGGGTGAGGGTCTCTGGGACCGAGTCGGCGTCCTAACGACACATATCGATGACATGACATCAGAAGAGATGGCTTATCTCACTGAAAAATTAAGGATTGGGGGGGCGCTCGATGTTTTTGTCACACCGGGATTGATGAAAAAGGGACGGCCGGCCTGGGCTTTAACCGTGCTTTGCGGGCCCGCCATGATGCCCTCTCTTCGCACCCTCCTCTTCGAAGAGTCATCCACATTGGGGATTCGGATCCGGTGGGAGGAGCGTTGGGTGCTGAATCGCCTCTTGGAGACCTTGGAAACGCCCTATGGGCCCATCCAGGTCAAATGGGCGCGCCGGGGGGAGCGATGGGAGGCGGCGCCCGAGTTCGAATCCCTGAAATCAGCCGCCGACTCCTGCGGGATCTCTTTGAGAAAAATCGCTTTGGAGATCTCACGACTCCTGCCTGAGGTGCCAAAAACCTCCTTTTAGAAATCAATTTTAAGCGCTAATGGGTCTTGACGACAGTACCAGCCGCGGCTATACTCCTGACAGCGTGTAGTAAGGGTAGTTATCCCATAACATGCCACGTCTGGACTCCCCCCTCTGACGAGACGTGCAGCTTGGGGATTGCATCAATTGGTGGAGGATCGAACTCGTCAAAGAATTCTCCTTCTCCGTTTTGCGGTGAAGTTGTACGCCGACTAGTATCCGGTGGGTATTTGTATACCGGATTTTTCAGAGGGGCTCCCTGATCGAGGAGGTGATGGGAGTCAGGGAGTTCGCGGGCAGTATCGGAAATATGTTAAAGTCTTGCACCGTCCAGGGGTTGACCCGGGACAGGTTTTGATGGTGCAACCGGCGTCGGCGGTGTCATCCCCGATGCCGGGGGGAGAGAGGGGATCTCAGAACTGGCAGAATGAGATTCTCTCTGATCACGAGAAGGACAACCATGGAGGCAAAAATGAGGAAGAGCTTCTTAATCCTGGCCTGCTTGTGTCTTTTGGCGGTCACGGTGAATGCTCATGCGGTAACACCTCGCAGCGATATGTTCCTTCGGACCTCGAAGGCTGCTGTGAATGAGTCGCTGAGCGATGCGCCGAAGGTGACCTATGCAGGCACACGGGCTGATACATTCTGCTATGGCGGCCATGATGGTAGTGGCTATGCCGTTCTTGGTGGAATCTGGGATTTCGCCGATGGCACCATGCAGGGTTGGTACAGTCTTGACCAAACATTGAATTCCGGCGCGACTTGGTGGGCTCGCTATGACGCCGACGACTACGAGTACCCGGCCGCCGCTCCGATGACCAATGCGTCGGCCGGACACCTTTGGTGTGGTGGGGAGAAATCCCGTGCTATGGAAGGGTGTTGGGCTTGTGATGCCGGCGTTGAAAATGAAAGCTATGGCTATATTGCCAATTTGTGCCAGAGAACCACGGGTGAGCTTTTGGCGCTTGGCGCTGGTGATATCTCCATTGGCATGCAGTACTACACCGACTCCGAAGGCGGTGTTTTTGACTACTCAAAGGTTCAGCTTGTCTGCTACGATGGCGCCAATGAGCTAGAAGTTCTTACCGTCGACAATCTCGATGCCGGTATTGAGGGTGCGCCCGGCGCTCCGATCACCTATGCGGGCCAAATCTTCGGATTCGAGCTTCCTGATGGCACCGATGGCGTGCGGTTGCGCTTTGAGTTCGTTGCCGACGGCGGCTGGTCTGATGATGATGGGCTGTACTGTTCCACATACGGTCCCATCGGTCTCGACAATGTGGTTCTCAGCGGCGCCGTCTCGGCGTCGTATAACTTTGAGAATGACGATGAAGGTTTTGTTGCCGCGCATTGTCCCGGGATCGGTAACTGGGTCGCCGTTAACCACGTCGACAATTATACCATCCTTGATCCCTGTGCTTGCGAGTTGAGCAACTATGTTCTCTCGTTCCACGATGACAACCTCGAGCATGGTGATCCGTCCAGTGCTCAGAACCAGAACAATATAGCGATAAGCCCGATTGTTGATCGCACGGCTTATCCGTCCCCTGCCTACAACTCAATCTTCGCTCAGTGGGACATGTATGCCTGGCTGCCGAAGGCCAACGGTGTCCTTTATCGTCCGGGCTGGTTCTATGATCCTTGGGAATGTGAATTCACGGGCGCCACAGGTTGGTCCCCGCGTGTCGGGCAGGCCACATGGCACTATGTTGGAACCGATCCTGTTTGTTACGGTTCCAACAACTCCGCCACCAGCAACGAAGTTCCGGGCACGGCAAACTACTATCGCTTCTGTCTTGAAGTGCTGGCTTGCTGTGACTGCTTCGGCATCACGAATTGCACCGGTACCAGCAATGAAACCCCGCTGTTTGACAACATCGAGGTGTGCGTGACCGGCGTTGCCGATGCTCCTGTGGCGGGTTACGGCCCTGCAGATGGCAACTATTATCAGGATGCCTTCAGCCAGAGCATGTTCCTTGATCCGAGCGCAACCGGCCGTTGCGATTCCTGGGATGTTGGCGGCGGCGCTGCGCCTCCGTATATTCTAGCCGACTCCCTGGCGATCACCGGCCCCGCGGTTACGGGTCCCACTCCGTCTTGGGAAGCCTACCTATGGGTTCATGTCCCGCGTGTCGGCCCTGGGATCGATACGGGCGCTTTTGCTGCTTGGAAATCACGATTCACGGGCGATGCGGAGACGGGTTTCGTTAAGGCGAGAATGGACTCGAGTGAGACCGTCGCGGCCTTCTCGAACAAGTTCTGCTCCTACTTCAACGAATTAGACGGCGGGTTCAACAATGCGTTCGGCGAATTGACCGAAGAGAACGAGATTCTCCCGGATGATTTGTTCACGCCGGGTACCCTGATTCAGTACTTCGTAACCACAAACTATGTTGGGAATCCGGAATTCGCCTTCTTGGAAGACACCACCAATGGCTTCTTCCGTGACATCGAGTTCCTTCCCAGCATGCGCAATGACTCAAAGTCGCGCTCGATTGTTTGGCCTTGCGTTCTTTACGTCGATGCCTACAACCGCGGCGCCGAAAACTTCATTCAGCCGGCACTTGACTACTTCCTGCAAGAAGTTCCGGGTGTTGGACCGAATAATGACCGCTACGATGAGAACGGAGCTTCCTCGAACTACAATGCGAGCTCCTTCTATCGGAACGGTAACAACGGGGCGACGTTGCCTCAGCTGTTGGGCTACAGCTGTATCCTCGTCAACTCCGGCGCTCTCAGCGATGCAGCCTTGGATGAGACAGACGTCATCGGTCTCGAAGACTGGTTGCTGACCTCGATCTGCGATTTCAACAATGAGCGCCAGGGATTGATCCTGAACGGTGATGAGATGCCTGCTGTCATCCAGTTGAATCGTCCCTCCTTCCTGTTCGGCGCCCTCGGTGCCGGGCTGGACTGCACACCTTACCGTGATGCCGGCTGCCCGAGTGGTTCCGAGGAGGACACGACCTATTGCGTTCAGATCATCGACGTTGACACGCCGGTCTTCCCGACCTCGACCGATATCTGGGCCTATGGCAACGGATGTCCGAACATCTTTACTTACTCCGTTATGTTCCCGCAGGGCACGGGTCTTGGGAACCGCAGCTGGTTCGACTATGACTTCAGTGGCCCCAAAGGCGTCGTAGAGTTCGCTCAGATCGTCAATGAAGATCTCGGATTGGGTAACTATCGCTCCTCGATCGAGGGCTATAGCTATCACCACATCACGACCTCCTTCAACGGGACGACAGGACAGTGCGTCGCCGATAGTGCTGGTATCGTCAGCGCGGCAGCCTCTGAGATCGTTAACACCCTCGACTGGATGTTCAACGGTCCTCCGCCGTCATTCTGCACCAATCCGTGCACTATCACAGATGACGTTCCGGACATCGGTGGTGTTGATGTGCGTGTGAACCGTCTATTCCAGAACCGCCCGAACCCATTCAACCCCCGCACCGTCATTTCCTTCTCGGTAGCGCAGCGCGGCAAGGTTGAGTTGGCCATCTATGATGTCTCCGGCCGCCTGGTTCGCCAGTTGCGCAATGATGTCATGGACGCCGGTCAGCAGAACGTGGTCTGGGATGGTACGGATGATGCCGGTCACAAGGTCACCAGCGGGATCTACTGGTCTCAGCTGAAGATCAATGACTACATGTCCACAAAGAAGATGGTGCTTATCAAGTAACTCCCTTCTTTGCGAGTCATCGACTCTCAGGTGGGTCGCTCCCTTGCGGAGCGACCCACTTGCTTTATTGCGAATCAAATTTCTCTTCGATCGAATTCCGTCTGAAAATGCTTTTATCCTTATGGGATGGATCCCGTCTAGAAGCCTTACTTAAGATGAGTTACCGAGATTCTGACAACTCACGCCATCCCTTTCAGGTCGTTGACAGTGAGGCCCGGCTCTGTTACTTTTTGCCCATGGGCCGGGGTGGAGTGGGCTCACTGCCAGGAGGATCTAATGACCCATCGCGCGGAGGGCCCGGGGAATCCCCGGCCGTTTTCGTCATTTCTCTTTTTTCCCCTTCTAATCGTTGTGCTCTCTTTGGCCAGCGGTCTTCTGACCCAGGCCTGCCGTGAGCAGACAACTCAGGAAATTGACCGGAATCAACCGCCTGAGACGGTTTTGACCGGGGCTCCCGGCGACAGCACGACAACCTTCTATTTTACCCATCTCTATTGGTATGGGGTGGATCCTGATGGAAAGGTCATTGCCTTTGAATTCGCGGTGACCGATTCCATCCCTGAAGCGATGGATGAAATCGAATGGCATCGAACGACGCGCCGGGACAGCCTTTTCGCTCTCCCTGTCGGTGAAACCCAAGAGATTATGGGCCGTCGGTTTTATATCCGGGCCATTGATAATAATAACCGGGTCGATGAAACCCCGGCTTGGACCTTTTTTACGGTGCGGGATAATGCCGCTCCAACCATTGAATTCACCCGCTCAGTCGGCATCGGACCCAACGGCGAAGAGGTGCCGATCACTTCGATCAGCGACGTTACACCGACTGATACGATTCCCACCGGCTGGGATGTCGAATTCAAATGGCGTGGTTTGGATCGTGATGTGGCTCTCTACGAAGATGGCGTCCGCGACACCGTCGGGCATGTCGTCGGATATTCCTATCATCTGGCTCCTATTGAATCGAGTTACCTTGGGGGTACCCTGAGGAATACGTCGGCATCATACCGCAATCTCATCAGCGGGTCTTACATCATGTTTGTTCGAGGCATGGATGATGCCGGTTTCGCCGCCCTGAACCCGACTATTCGCAGTTTCGTTTGGAATCGAGACCCACAAACCTGGTTTACCCGGGGCGATCCCGATTCCAGCGGTCCCGCCGACTCCCTCGCTCACTTCTTTGATGTGGAGGGGAACGAGTACTTTAATGGGGATACCCTCAATCGCGCATCGGGGGCCGGCCATACCATCACTGCCTGGGTGAGGGGATCCGATCCTGATGATCCGGAAGGCTTGGGTCGCGTCAGGGATTTTGAATTTAGGAAGCGTCAGGACGGCGGCGGATTACCATGGGCGCCGATCCAGACATTGGATAACTCGGTGGTCTGGGCGCGCCTTCTCACCGGCGACTACGACCTGCTCGCCCGATGTTCCGATATTCTCGGCCGTGTAGACGGCTCCCCGGCCAAGTTGACCTTCTACGTTAATAAATCGCCCCGTTTCCGCGCATCCCTTCAGGTCGGACCCACCCTCATCGAGCAGACACCTCAAGAGGGCCAGGTTTTCCCGGTTGATGAGGTAGCCGATGGTTTACCCTGCAGATTCCTAGCCTATGATCCGGATCGACAGAATTCAGATTTGAGGCCTCGGTTCTTTTATAAATTCACGGGTCCCAGAGACTATCATGAGACGTTTTGGCGTCCCATGGTGCAAGCTCAAGCCTTGAGCGCCAGCGTCTATTTTGTACAGGATGTTCTTGTGCCGGAGCGATATGACGGGCGGTTGATGGTTAAAAGCGAGCCGTATGAGATTACGATTCAGGTCATTGAGACTTTTCAGGATGGAAGTTCGGAGAATCCAAGGAAGACAGAGCTTATCATCCATTTCTATATTACCAGCGGTTGAGTGCTCCGAAGATTTTCTATGAATCCGAAGTTGGTTGGGGGAGGTATTGATTCATGAAACGGCGAGTCTGGTTGACGGCATGCTTTATTGTACTCTGTTTAAGTCAGATACAATGTCTGTTGATACCCAGTGATCAGGAGAGTGGAAGCAGAGCGCCCAATCAGAATCCGCATGTTCGGATTACCGGTGGGGTTTTCAATTCAGATCCCGAGGGGGTTGATTACCGTGTCAATCTAAAATGGCATGGCTGGGATGATGATGGTGTTGTGACGGCCTTCGAGTGGGCCATCGACGACACAACTCTCGAGCGGGCTTGGCATACCACCACGGACTTTGGCAATCTCTTCAGCTTTCAGGCTACGGTACATGATGTCGCTGATTCCAGTTTTTATGATTGGCATCGTTTCTTCATCCGGTCGATTGATAACGAATTCGCCCGGTCCCCCATAGATTCACGCTACTTCAATGCGCGGACCATCGCACCGAAAACACGGATCACCTTTCCGGTCTTTAGCCCGGCCCAATTCATCCTGCGCCGGCCCCGTTCCTTTAATATTAAATGGGAGGGCGAGGATCTTGATTCCTCCCAGCCTGAAAGAACTCCCGTTGCCTATGACTACAAACTCGTGAAATTCAATATCACCAATGATGTGGACCAGCTGATTGAAGATCTCATTACTAATGAAAACGTCTTCCTGGATACATTACAGTATGGGGATAAGACGGCCTGGATTCGAATCCCTTCCGATATCACCACACTGCGGCTTTCTGAACTCCCGCTCGGGGATCTTTATATATTCGGGATCCGGGCCATTGATGAAGCGGGCGCCATAGAACCGTCCTTGGATATTGGTCAAAACTTCTTCCCCTTTGAGGTGACGGCTGAGGAGTGCCAGCCCATCGTGACGATGCGTGAAAACCGTTTGGGAAGGCATGTTTTTCCGAGCGAGGGAGAAACGTGGAACGTGGAGGTTCCCAGCAATACGGACCTGCGTTTCACCTGGACGGGGGATGCGGCCTTCTGTGGAAGCCTGCCCGGAAATGTCAATTATGGTCTCGATCTCGAGGACCCGGGTGATGAGAATGACAACGCTCCGAACGGGATCGGCGGATGGATCGGATGGGGTCTATGGGAAGAGGTCCAAACACCCTTCAGTTTCCCCGATCGCGATGACGGGAAGACCCATAATTTCTACCTTAAGATGATGGATCAATCCAATAATCCACGATCCGAGAGATTTTGCTGGGTCGCTATTAAGGTTGTCGCCTTCCCGATGAACAAAACAGCGCTCATCGTCGATGATGCGACGCCAAGACCATATATGTTTGGGACGGATCCGGTTCATGACGCGTTCAGGGACCGCGTTCTGAGAAGTGTTTATCAGTTCTTGGAGCCCGGTGAAGAACCCGGAATCTTTAACATGTTCCGGACAAACGAAGGCGGCTTTAATCCCGAATCGATGCCCTTGGAACTCGTCGCCGCCTACAAAATGATCATATGGAACACATTTTTCTTTGGGACGTCTTCATCAGGGTTGAATGATAATGAGTTTGAGAGACATATCCTCACGAGTTATATCGGTGCGGGCGGACGTCTCTACCTGTACGGATCCTCGCCGATCGGCTGTCTCGCGGGTGATAATTTCAACTATGGTGGTGACGGGCTCTGTCCCGATGTACCGGGCGCTGATGAACCGGCCTGGGATGACGAAAGCTTCATTTGGACCTTCCTGCATCTGACGAATTGTGTCACAGGTACCTCGGGAACGGGCCAGCAGATCGATGGCTGGGTCGGATCCAAGTCGGTGCATCCCCTCTATCCTGATTTGGATCTCAATACTTCGGTATGGAATCCTTGGCGGCCGCGGGTAGGGGATGGACTACCGGTCGGGGGAACCGTCTGGTTCGAGGTTTACAAAAACAGCCGCAGCATTGCAATTCAGCCGGAGCCCGGGATGGATACCCTCTATGTCCTGAAGACCTTCAATTATCAAGGAGTTCAATCGCGGCTTGAGGGATATCCCATCACGCTGCGTTACCAGTCCACTCCTGAAGATTCGGCTCTGGGTATCGATCAAGGACGGGTCTTCCTGCAGATGTTCCCGTTCTTCCCTTGTCATGAAGGACCGGCCACGGAAGCGGCGACCAAGGCCATCACCTGGGTGATGACCGGGCGTGATGAATAATCGCGCTTCCGGGAATGGATCCCGGGCAAGTCTGCGGGGGTTGTATAATTACTGGCATTCTTGGGGAGGTGTGATGAGGAAAGGTTTGTTGTGCTGCTTTCTCCTCGTACTTATAGGCTCTGTTCCGGCATGGGCCCAGGTTGCGAAATTTATGGAACCTCCCGAGGTATCTGATCAGCGTGTTTCCTGGAAATGGGCCGCTATCGATTCAGATCCAATCTATACAGGCAACTCGACATTAAAACGGGTCAGGCCGATCAGCGAACATCCATTCCACGACAGAACCATTGCCAAGGTATTACTTGATCAAAGTGGATTGTTCGGCTTTTCACTCAGTGAGGATGGGCAACAGGTCTACAAATGGGAGCTCGATTCAGGCCTTCTCGTAGAGGAATATGTGCCCATTCCCGCGCCTGCTGTTGTTCTTAATGCCGCGCTTCATCGGGACGGATTGAGCCTGGCGGCTGTTTTGGATGATGGACGCATTGCCATCTGGGATCTCCAGAGACCGGATACGCTCTGGTCCTTTCCCGTTTCACCCGGCCCCTGCTATGACATTCTCTATCTACCCGGCAGCCTCAATCACCGATTTTTGACGGCAGGGTCTGATGGCAAGGTTCGCAAGTGGGATATTGAGCTGGAGCCGGGAATGAGCCCACCAGAACCGGCTCAAACGGTCATCACCTTCGCTGCCGCTGAAGCCCGGTCTTTGGCCATCAACACGACCGGCCGTTTTCTTGCCGCCGGCTCCAGCAGGGGGGAGATCAGAAAATACAACCTGGTCGAGAATTATATCACCTCCATCTTTCAGGCCCGCCCTTCATCTATTGAGAAGATCATCATCGGTTTCACCGGCCGGTCGATGGTAACCATTGATGAGCTCCATGGCGTAGCCATTTGGAATTTTAATAATGATAATGCCGGACAAGTGCCTCTGGTTGAGATTCCACCCGGAAATCACGGCGATGTGCGGATGGCATTGACGCCGCCGGACGACCTGCTGCTGATTCTCTCCTATGACGACGGATTGCTTCAGGTTCGAAGCGGAGCCACGGGTCAGGTTTTTCAGGTTGGTCAGGAACCGTATCCCACATCTTCTTTCATTTCCCATCCCGATGGAAGTCGCGCGATCTTGGGTCGGCTCGATGGGGATTTGGTGCTCTGGTCGGCCGGCTTCTGCCGGCCGTCGCCCGGTGATATACGCTGCTTCGGCGGGTATAAGATCTGGAGGGGTTTGCGACCGGAAAGAGTGTCCAATGATGGAGAGGCTGACGGCGACGAAATGGAATTATTGCGAACCTACAGCTATGGAGACAGCAGTTGGACATTCGCGGGGATTGATACCCTTCGCTATTTTATAGATCCTGATTCCATCTCCGACCGGGGGATGGGATTCGAGGGGATGCTTCCAGGACCCGTCAATGGATTTCCCTACTATTACGCCATCACGCAGTTCGATCGGGTATTTGAGGACGGCAGTGTCTTTGATGTGAATGTCTGCGAACCGCAGGATAGCTGCGTTATTCGAGGGATTTACCGCGATCCAGAAACCGGGGAAATGATCTCGATCATTCCCCGCCGCTCTCCGCGAACGGAGAAGCCCATATTGGGAAAGGTGTGGGTCATACCGAATCCCTACGAGAAGAACCGCGTTGATTGGGATGATTATACATTCCCTCATGTCCGTTTCGTAAATCTGCCGAGTGAAGCGGAGATTCGAATATACACATTGGCCGGCGACCTTGTCCGTATCATCCAACATGGTCGTGATTCTTTGAACCAGTTGTCAGGCGAGGAAAATTGGGATCTCAAGAATGGTGACGGGGAGAATGTTGTCTCTGGTGTATACTTCTATACCGTCAGGACTCCCGAAGGAAAAGTCTCTCGAGGGTTTTTAACTCTTATTTTATAAGCCGTGAAGATTTTTGAATGTTTACATAATGGCCGGGGGAAGGGATACCTGCTTCTCCTGGCTGTTTTGCTGATTGGCTTGTTAAGACTGGCCTATTTTTATAATTATTCGCATCAACTCCCCTATCTGCAGTCCCCGATCGTCGATGCCCAGGTCTATGATGAATGGGCTCAGACTTTGGCAAACGGAGATTGGGCGGGAAACAAGGCCTTTTACCGCGCGCCCCTCTACCCGTACGTTCTGGGGATAATTTATTTTTTTTCCGGGCCGGAAAAGGGCCGTGTTGTCGCTGTCCTCCTTCAACTGGCCCTCGGCATTCTGAGTGTGATCCTTCTTTATCGTACCGGATGCCGCTTGTTGGACCGGCGGGCCGCTTCAGCCGCCGCTCTGCTCTTCGCCTTTTGCGGCCCCATCGTATTTTATGAGACAAAGCTATTACCCACATCCACCGGAATTTTCCTCCAAATCCTAACCCTTTCCATCTTCGTCAGGGCCTGGTCAAGCCACCGGAAAGGAGACCTGTTCAGCGCCGGGCTTGCAGCGGGGGTCTATGCGCTGGTGCGGCCCAATGCCCTTCTTTTTGCCGGCCTTCTATTTCTTATCGGTATGTGGAGAGAGGTATGCCGGAATGACAGGGGGAGTGTGCTCCGCTGGCTGTGGATGCCTGTGGGATGCCTTTTAATCTTGTCGCCTGTAACAATACATAATTACATCGCTTCAAAGGATCTGGTGCTGATCTCTTCAAACGGCGGGATGACCTTTTACCAGGGAAACAATGAGGAAAGTCAAAGCGGGCTCATGACGGTTCCCCAAAGACTCCATTCCTTTGCTAATGCTCAACAGCAGGAGGCGCTGGAGGAGTACGTCACCCAGCACGAAGTCGGCCGTTCACTGAAACCTTCGGAGCGTTCCCGCTATTGGCTTCAACAAGGACTTCGATTTTGGCGTGAGAATCCCCTCCGGGCGCTACGGCTGGTGTCACTGAAAGGGATTAAGGCCCTGGGCCTTTACGAGTACCCCAACAATTATTCCTTTCAGATCGAGAGGAAGTTCGTTTGGACTCTGAAGGGGTACCCTGTTCCCTTCGGCTTCATTCTTTTTCTGGGCACTTTAGGCTGGCTCTGGTTGCCCCGCCGCCATCCGGCCGCGAAGATCCTGCCCGCCGCTGTTGCGGTGGGGCTGCTGACCAATCTCATTTTCTTTGTAACATCAAGGTACCGCCTTGAAATGATTCCCGCGCTTGCTCTCCTCGCCGGATGGGGGTGTGTCGAGTCGGTCCGCCGCATCAGAAACGGGAGGATCGGCTGGAGAGAAGGGCTGGCTGTCGCTGTTCTGGCGGGTCTCTTCTTGCTTCCACCCGGCGCCGGACGGCGTTCTCAAGAGTCGATCATGTGGTTGCATCTGGGCGTGATGCATTATGAGGCGGGCCGGTTGTCCGAGGCGGAACCCGCCCTACGAAGGGCGCTGGAGCTGCAGCCTGAAAATGTACAGGCAAGATCCCAATTGACCATGGTGTTGACGGCGGCCGGCCGATTCGGGGAGGCGGAGCAGATTTTGAGTCCTGCTCTGGCGGCCGGCGCCCCCCATCCCACAGCTCTATGGGCGGCGGGGGAGTTGCGGGCCGCGATCGGAGATACCCTCGGTGCGACCGCTGCGCTCCGCGAAGCCACCCGCAGGGCCCCCCGGCTCGAGCCGGTCCACTTGGCGCTGGCCCGTCTTCAAACCCGTTCCGGACAGATTGACGATGCGGTATCTCAGCTGAAGGCGGCCCTGAAGGCCGGCGCGGCAACCCGGGAGATCGGCCTCCAGCTCGGCGACCTTCTTCTACAAAGCGGGCGGACGGCTGAAGCTGAAAGCCTTCTTGTCAGTTTGAGGGAAGAGCATCCGCACGATGCCGAGATCCACAGGCTTCTTTTGAAAGCACTCCTCACCACTGGTCTTAAGGAAAAGGTTCGTTCATACTGGAGTTATCCGGCCCTTCCAGCCGATTGGCCGCGGGCTCGGGCCGATCGCCTCTTGGAGATCTTGTTGATGATGGACGATCCTCCTCAGAGGATGGACGATTTGAGTGCAGAGGAGTGGTCACTCTTTCAGGAAATTCTCCCGCGTCGAGCGGGGTCGGAGGGGGGTGCCGAACGGCGGCTGCCTTGACACCCCGATGGCCGGGATCTATGCTGCCCAATGCATTCTCCCGATAGACCCAATTTGTAAGATCATCTGCAGCCAGCAAGGAGAGAAGGGTGGAGAAGAATATATATGTATATAGTTTTGGCGACGGCGGCGCCGATGGCAACGGCGGCATGCGGGATACCCTTGGCGGGAAAGGCGCAGGGCTGGCGGAAATGGCCCGTACCGGCGTTCCCGTACCACCGGGCTACACAATTTCCACGGCGGCTTGTCTCCATTTCATTCGTACCCATGGCGAGATCCCCGAGGAAATGATCGGGCAGGAATCCAAGGCCCTCGCGCTCTTGGAGGCCCGGACCGGAAAAAAATTCGGGTCCGTTAAGAATCCTTTGCTGGTTTCCGTCCGTTCCGGCGCCAAATTCTCCATGCCCGGTATGATGGATACGATTCTGAATCTGGGATTGAATGACGAGACCGTCGCCGGACTGGAGAAGCTGTCGGGCGATGCGCGATTTGCCTACGACACTTACCGCCGCCTGCTCCAGATGTTCGGCGATGTTGTTCTGAACATCGAGCGCCGCTATTTTGAAGTCGAAATGACAAATCTCAAGAAGGCGAAGGGTGTCTCTTCGGATCTGGGTCTGGATGCTGATGACTTAAAAACGCTGGCCGGACGGTTCAAAGAGATCATCCGCGAACACACGGGGAATGATTTTCCAAGCGATCCTCTTCAGCAATTGCAAATGGCCCGCGATGCCGTCTTCAAATCCTGGAACAATGACCGCGCTATTTATTATCGCAAACAGGAGAAGATTCCAAACGATCTCGGTACAGCTGTTAATGTACAAGCCATGGTTTTCGGCAACCTCGGCGAGGATTCGGGAACCGGAGTCGGTTTTACGAGGGATCCTTCAACCGGCGCAAAGATTCTCTATGGCGAATTCTTAATGAATGCGCAGGGAGAGGATGTGGTGGCTGGCGTCCGCAATCCGGAGCCGTTGGAAAAACTAAGAGAGTTGCGCCCGGATATACACCGCCAGATTGTCGAGATCTCGACAAATCTCGAGAAACACTTCCGCGATATGCAGGATTTTGAGTTCACCTTTGAAGGCGATCGCCTCTATCTGCTCCAAACGCGATCCGGGAAGAGAACCGGTGGCGCGGCGGTCAAGGTTGCCGTGGATATGGTCGAGGAAGGCCTGCTGACGAAGGATGAAGCTCTTCTCCGCGTTGATCCTCTCCAACTCGATCAACTCCTCTTTCCTCGCATCGATCCCTCTTCGCCGGCCAAAGTCGTCGCACGGGGTTTGGGCGCCTCACCCGGCGCCGCCGTTGGTGTGATTGTCTTCGACCCGGATGAGGCGGTGAAAAGGGCGGAAAAGAATGAGCGGGTGCTTCTGGTAAGAGATGAGACCTCTCCGGACGACATCCATGGAATGGATGTGGCGCAGGGGATCCTCACCGCGACCGGTGGCAGAACCTCCCATGCCGCGGTGGTCGCGCGCAACATGGGCCGACCCTGTGTCGTTGGGTGCTCCCACCTGGATATCCAGGAGAGCAAACGGGTGATGATCATTGGGAAGCAGATATTCAAGGAAGGAGACCTGCTGGCGATCAATGGCACGACCGGGGAAGTTCTCACCGGTGAAGTCCGCACGATTGACGCTGAGATTGGCGATGAATTCGGAACGCTCCTCTCCTGGGCTGATAAGCGCCGCCGGCTGCGCGTCCGCACAAACGCCGATACTCCGAAAGAGGCTGCCATCGCCAGGAAGTTCGGTGCACAAGGGATCGGTCTGTGCCGCACAGAGCATATGTTCTTTGACGACGACCGCCTTCCCTGGGTTATACAAATGATCCTGAGCGCCGGCGCAGCAGCGAAATCAAAGAAAATGGGTAGTGCTCCGGATTTGCCGCCGGCAAAAGACCAAGAGCGGTATCATGAAGCCCTCAGCAAACTTCTTCCGATCCAGAGAGAGGATTTCCGGGGGATTTTTCGGGCGATGGACGGTTTGCCGGTCACGGTGCGACTTCTCGATCCGCCGTTGCATGAGTTCCTGCCGCGCCGTGAAACCCTTCTGGTTGAAATCGCGCTCATGAAGGAGCGGAAGCAAGATCCCGTAAAAATCGAGGAAATGGAGACGCTTCTCCAGCGTGTGGAGGAACTGCATGAGTGGAACCCAATGATGGGACATCGCGGCTGCCGGCTGGGTATCACCTATCCTGAAATCACCGCCATGCAGACGCGCGCCGTGATGGAGGCTGCCTGTTCCCTCCAGAGTGAGGGTATCACTGTTCTGCCGGAGATCATGATCCCCTTGATTGTCACCGCGAATGAATTGAAAAACCAAAGGGCGGTAGTTGTTACCACTGCAGAACAGGTTATCAAGGAAACAGGAACAAAAGTGAATTATAAAGTCGGAACGATGATCGAAGTTCCCAGGGCCGCTCTCATGGCCGGGAATATCGCGGCTGAAGCCGACTTCTTCTCATTTGGAACCAACGATCTGACACAGATGTGTTTTGGATTCTCACGGGACGACGTCGGAAAATTCCTGCCGGAATACTTTAATCAAAATATTCTTTCGCAGGATCCCTTTGTGTCTCTCGATGTCCGGGGAGTGGGACAGTTGGTGCGTATGGCGGTCGAACGGGGCCGTGCGACCCGACCCGGCCTGAAGATGGGTATCTGCGGCGAGCATGGTGGTGAACCCAGCTCTATACATTTCTGTCACGAGATCGGATTGGACTATGTGTCCTGTTCGCCATTCCGCGTTCCGATCGCCCGGTTGGCCGCGGCGCAGGTCGTCATCAAAGAGGAACAAAACACCGGTTAGAAAACGGGGGCGACGGGTTGAGCCTTTGGAAAAATTGGTATTTCTGGGTGACCGGCACTTCCGGCGCCCCGATTCATACCGTTCCCGCCTTCCACTGGATTCGGGGCCGCGTCGGACAGCGCCAAAATCCCGATGGGATGAGAAGCCTGATTCATTACGGCGTCTCATTCGCGCTACTGTCTCTAATCGCGGATTGGTTGCTGGTCTATCCGGCCGGTCCTTATCCCTTCATTATTATGGCGGCGGTGCACTCTCTTTGGATCTCCGCCCTGCTGATGCTGCTCGTTTTCAATGTGGGGTTTCTCGAGACGCTTGACGGTCGACCCTTGGGGCGCCTGAACGGGGCGAATATCCTGACCCTGGGAAGACTGCTTCTCTTGCCGTTGCTGGCCTATTTGATAGGTGTCCGGCAGTTCAGTTTGGCGGCTCCGCTCTACCTGATTCTGGCGGCCACCGATGTCTTGGATGGGCTATGGGCCCGCTGGAAAAAGCAGATCACCAAGCTGGGTATTGTGCTCGATCCCCTTGCCGATGTCGCCTTTCACCTATGGGTCTTCGGCGCCCTGTCTTGGGCCGGGCTCATCCCGCCATGGATCTTGGTTCTGGTTCTTATCCGTTATGCGCTTCTCATCGGGGGCGGCATTTTTCTCTATTTAACAAAAGGTCAAATCCGTGTTCTGCCCACACCCTTTGGAAAAGCAACCGGTGTCCTTATCACCGCCGCCACGATGGTCTTGCTCGTGAGCCCAGCTTCATCGAATGGGTGGCTTGACTGGATCGTCCGCGGTCTTGGGGTCATCCTTCTGCTGACGGTGCTCCATGTCATCGCCATCGGATGGGTCAATCTAAGACTTCCACTTCAGACCGACCCGGCGCCAACACAGGTGCGGGGGCGCTGGGCTCAATCCCTAAAAAAGCAAGGCGAGGATCGGGAGGTGGATGCATCACATCCCGGAGAATCAGGATCCAAGAAGAAATGACCATAGATCGTGAAACGCGGGCGCGTCAGCTCATCGCTGGAAGCCGTTCGCCCGTTATTCTCACCGGAGCCGGTTTTTCCGCGGAGAGCGGTGTGCCGACTTTCAGAGGGGCCGGCGGTTTATGGGAGGGTTTCCAGGCCGAGGAACTGGCGACGCCGCAAGCCTTCGCAGCCGATCCTGAAAAGGTCTGGCGATGGTATGCGTGGAGAAGAGGTAAGGTTGATGAAGCCCGGCCCCATGCCGGACACCGATCATTGGTTCAATGGCAACGGCGGTTGCCATCCC
>JAHJDP010000005.1 GCA_018831195.1 Candidatus Eisenbacteria bacterium
GAGGGATTGGCGCTTGGGATCGGGGTAAAGATACCAACGAGCTTGAATTCCGAGGGCGCCGTCGATTACGCTTTTGTTGATCAGGGTGATCTAGGGGGAGTTCATCGGATCTCAATCGACTTCCGTTTCTAGATCCCCGGTGGTGAGACTGATTGGAGGCGCTGGTATAGTTTCCCTCCCGGCCTGAATCCGGTGGGAGGGTGGAAAGGAGACCCATGCGCATCAAAACCCTCGCTGAATTGTCTATTGAGAACAAGGATGTCCTGGTTCGGGTGGATTACAATGTTCCGCTGAAAGATGGCAAAGTCGGTGATGACACGAGATTGCAGGCAAGCCTGCCCACGATCCGCCGGCTTTTGGGGCCTGCCCGGCGGGTCATTCTCATGTCGCATCTGGGGCGGCCGAAGGGGAAGAGAGTCCCGGAGATGAGTCTGGCCCCGGTGGCCAAGGTCTTGGAAGATTTGCTCGGTCAGCCCGTCCGCTTCGCGCCTGATTGCATTGGAGATGAGGTTCAAGCCATTTTAAAAGACCCCCAAACCCCACGCGTTGTCCTTCTGGAAAACCTCCGTTATCACCCTGAAGAGACCGACAATGACGAAGGTTTCGCTGCGGAGCTGGCCCAATGGGGTTCGGTCTATGTCAATGATGCCTTCGGGGCGGCTCATCGAGCGCATGCCTCCACTTATGCGGTGGCCAAGCTCTTTAAGGAGAGGGGGATGGGGCTCCTTATGGAAAGGGAGGTTGCGGCCCTGGCCTCTCTTCTGGAAGCGCCACGCAAACCCTTTGCCGCGATCCTGGGTGGAGCAAAAATCTCAGGCAAGGTCGATGTCGTTGAAAACCTTCTCCCCATAGCGCAACACATCCTCATCGGTGGCGCGATGGCTTTCACATTCCTTCGAGCCCGCGGGCTGAAGACCGGTTTAACTTTGGTTGAAGAGGACCGGATCGCTATGGCCGGCGAATTGCTGGAAAAGGCGGAGGCGAGCGGGGTGGAATTACTGCTACCCATCGATGCGGTCCTGTCCCAATCCGCCGAAAAGCCCCAGGCCGTGCGAACCAGACCTGTTGAAGAAATCGCTGGGAATGAGATGGCGGTGGATATCGGACCGAAATCGACCGATCTATTCCGGCGGACGATCATGAAAGCGGGAACAATCTTCTGGAATGGCCCCATGGGGATCTTCGAAGTTGAAGAATTCTCGAAGGGGACACTGGCGGTCGCGCAAGCCCTGGCCGATGCGACCGGCGGGCCTCTGGCCACCACAACCGTCGTTGGGGGGGGCGACTCTGTTGCCGCCATCAAGAAGCTGGGTTTGGCTGATGCCATGACCCACGTGTCCACCGGGGGCGGGGCGAGTCTGGAGTTCATCGGAGGACGGGAACTCCCGGGCGTTGAAATTCTTGAAATGAATTAGAGCCGTAACATATTATAGATTAACGAGTTAATAGAGGAGGTGGTTGTGTCCGCAAGGCAAATCATTGCTGGAAATTGGAAGATGCACAAGACACTCCGAGAGGGTCTGGATCTGACTCAGGGCATTTTGGAGGGTTTGCGGACCATCCCGCCGCACAGAAGTGTACTCGTTTTTCCACCAGCGACCTTACTTCATCCGATCTCACAGCGCATCGGCGACAGAAACCTTGATTTGGGGGCACAGGATCTCTCGTGGGAGCGGCAAGGGGCTTTTACCGGAGAGATCTCCCCGCTCCAACTTCTCGATGCCGGGTGTTCATGCGTTCTCGTGGGGCATTCCGAGCGGCGCCATGTGATCAAGGAGAGCGAGGATCGGATCCGTCTAAAGCTCAAATCGGCCTTGGAAAACGGCCTTAGAGCCATCCTATGCATCGGGGAGACCTTGGAGGAGCGGGAGGCGGGAAAGACCGGGGATATTCTCACCACACAGCTGGCCTCGGCCTTGGAGACGATGAAGGAACCCCCGAACTCCGGATTTCTGACAGTCGCTTATGAGCCGGTTTGGGCGATCGGGACGGGGAAGACAGCAACCCCCGAACAGGCGCAAGAGGCGCACGCCGCTATCAGATCCCTCTTGATAGGCCGATGGGGTGACCCCGGTGGCGAAATTCAGATCCTTTATGGCGGGAGTGTCAAACCGGAAAATGCGGGGGAGCTCCTGAGCTTGGAGGATGTCGACGGGGTTCTGGTCGGGGGAGCGTCCCTCGAGGCGGCATCATTCCTTGGTATCGCCAGAGCTTAGCCGGGTTGGCCCTTGTCCGTATGAACTGATCGCTGAACGCTGGAAAGAGTTGCCGGATTTCCTGTTCTGCCCCTTGACGGCGAGCCACACTCCGTCCTAATCTCAGGTCTTTGGAGACGAGGAGATAAGTATGTTCGCATTTTTGATCGTTTTGCATGCGCTGATCGCTCTGGCCTTGATTATCGTGATCCTGCTGCAGTCGGGTAAGGGTGGTGGTTTATCTGGAGCCTTTGGCGGTGGTGGAGGCGCTCAAACCGTCTTTGGTGGCGCTGGGGCGGCAACCTTTCTCAATAAGGCGACCGTCGGTCTGGGTGCGGCCTTCATGTTGTCGAGTTTGACCATCGCGATACTCGCCGGCGGCATTGGGACTTCAGGGCCGAAAAGTGTCCTTGAGGAGACAGGTCCAGGCATGAATAATGCGGCTCCCGTTGAGCAACCGGGGGATGAGGGGATGGTTCCAGGAACCGAGCCGGCCCTGGATGTGACGATACCTGTCACCGGTGAGCCGCCAGCCGACGCACCGGGCGAAACACCCATCGGCGCACCGGAAGAGGGATCGGGCAATGTACCGGGCGACACGCCTCCGCCGAGTGGGAACCCAGAAGACCCACAGTAATAGCGGGATGAAAAGAGATTATTTTTTACAGGGCCGGGATGGTGGAATTATGGTAGACACGCACGCTTGAGGGGCGTGTGGGGCGACCCGTGCGGGTTCGAGTCCCGCTCCCGGCACTGTTCCTTTGATCACGGAATGTTAAAGGGCCTCCTTTCTGCGGAGGTCCTTTCGATTTGATCCAAAATCCAGCCTGAATTCCCTTTTACTTTTGCCTATCCATGGAGTTGAGACTTCAGTATGATATATACGAATAAATTCGCTGAAGACTAGCTTCGCCCAGAACCCCCGGTTGGGAGGATGAATTGGGAAGGTTGGGCTCTATAGATCTTGGAGGTTTGGCCATGAGGAGATGTCCGGCTCTTCTTTTCATTTTCCTGATGTTGACATTCAATCTGAGCTGCTCCGAGGATGGCTCGACAGAGCCGGGGGGCTCAAATAATGGCGGCGATGATTACACATTGGCGGAAACCGCGACAATCGGCCCCCTTGGTGGGACGATGGCGACGGAAGATTTTTCGCTTACCATTCCCGCGGGCGCCTTCAATTTGGATGTCAAACTCGACCTCTATGTTTCTTCGGAAGCCGATCCCTTTGGGGATCATGGGACAACGATGAGTTTCCGCCTGGAAGGCCTGCCCGACGATTATGCAGAGCCTCTGGAGCTTTCGATCAAGTCGGAAGGATCTCTTTCAGGCGACCTTGCCATGGGGATTGGTGAAGAGATGCTGTTGCCTGAGTCCGACTCGACAGCAGTGGTTTACGATTTAGTGACCGCCGAGGAATCCTCAGGTTATCTTGTTTGTACATTGCCGGTAGATGAGGCGCCGCCGAAGGCGAATCACAAAGCGGGTGGAAAAGCAGTTCCAACGACCAAACATCGGTATTACACGGGGGTTTTCGGCTACGCCACCTATGTTCGATCTGATCACTTTGTCATTTGCTATCCGGCGAGCTATCCCGCTTATATTGATCTGATAGTGCCGCTCCTCGAAGATTCGTACGATGCGATCCTCGATCAGGTTGGTTTGCATTTCCCTGGGTATAATTTCAGGAAACCCCTGAAGGTTATCATCTTTCAGCCGGCCCATGAGCTGCATGCCAAGATCTACTTCAGCCAGGATCAAACGGGATATGTACCGGTTCTTTATGTCGATCCCCTCAGTCTGACACAACAAAATTCGCCCGCGGTACGGCTCAAAGTCGGTCACGAACTCCTTAAGGCGGCACAAAATCTTTATATATATGCAGCCACAAATCCTCCAGCGGACCCGGCTTACTGGTGGTTTCATCGCTCTCTTCGATCTTGGGCGGAGGAACTCTTTGCGGATGATTCCAATTATACGAAACCAGCGGGCTTTGACACCAATCCCATGGCGGCCTTCGGCGGTCTCCAGGCGCCCGGGCAGGGCCTGGTCAATGGGTTGAAGCACTCCCATGGGATGTCAGCGGTCTTCAAATACCTCATGACCGATCCGGGGTTCGGCCCGGGAGGGATATTCGGCGTTTATTATCGAATGATGACCGAGAATGTAACGTCGCTTGATGCGCTCGATGAAAAGATAGAGTCCCCACTGGAAACTTGGTGGCCGGGATTCTTTAAAAAGTATATGGATGGCGAACTCTATGCGGTGAATGTCGACCTGTTCAAAGATCTGGAGTCAGGCGCCTGGGACATTCAGGGGCCGGATGATTCTCCGGCTGAGTTTTATAGCCGTTACGGCATTGGGAATTATCCCGACCTTTCCGCAAGGATCTTCTCCGTCGGGCTCACCTCCTATGATTTTGACGACGACGATGTGATTAAATTTACCGCCACAAGCCCCACCGTCGAGCAAGATTTTCTGACGGTGCTGGCCTATGCCTGGAAGCCGGGCGATCTCCTCTATATCGGTCATGCTTCGGCTTTACAGATCGGCGATATTCCGATTCTCACCGATGCGGGTTATACAGATATTTTGGCGGTGGTTGTCAATAGTGATGGTGTCCCGCCCTTCACAAATACGGCGGAAGTCGATCTACTGATTGAGCTGACCACCGAGGCCCCTCTCACGCATGCGCAGATCGCGGCCGGCAATATCCGTTGTATGTACAGAGATGAGTACTCTGATACGCCGGAACTGAATAATGATCATGAGGGTCATTATTGGACGGGGAATATCCCCGTCGCGATACAGGCTTCTCAAACAGCAGAGAATACCTGGATCGGCGGCTGGAATCGAATCGTGAATGAAGGCGAAGTTTATAAGGGATCCGTCGAAATTGTTCTGGATGAGACCCGCGATACCATCCTCAGCGTTACCGTACACACGGAGTATACTGATGAGGTACATGAATACGAGAAGGTGATGGACTTGTCGGCCAAGAATATCGGGCGGTATTCGGATTATTGGCAGGTGGAGGGAGATGAAATCATTGCAAATAATGAAGTCACCCTCGAGTCTGTCGAGATCGGCGGCACAAAAACGACCTCGGTTCTCTATATAACGGAGGGTCCGGACGCCCTGATTTTTGTGAAGTTGTATTAAAGAGCAGGGTGTCTTTTGTAGAAGGGCCGCCGGGATCGGGGGCTCTTTTGCATGCGAGCCTCCGGCCCGGGCGCGCGTGATCCCGCCGCGTTGCGGATCGATCCGCTGCTGATTGACCCACACCCTTAAGTCTGCTACCATAAACTTATTGCCGGGGGTTGTGATGACGCCATGACTGTGCCTGTACCGATGAACGTCATTGAAGTTATGGGGGATGATTGCCATGACTCGACGTCTGCTGTTAGTGATGGCTGTATTCCTGGCTTCCTTCAGCGGGATCCATTGCTTCCCGGCTCCCGGTCAGGATGGGAGTGATCGCAAGGCCAACAAACCACCCACCATACAGATTACCGCCGGTGTCGTTGATTCAGCTGAAGTCGATTATCGGATCGATTTTGCGTGGCAGGGCTATGATGACGACGGATCGGTCACGGCCTACGAGTACGCCATAGACGACACAACGCTCGAAGAGACCTGGCAGTGGATTGAAGAGACCGGGAAGAGTTTCAAATTTCAAGCCCCGATCCCCTCGGATGACCCCGAGGATCCGCGGTCTTTTGGATGGCATCGTTTTTTTATCCGGGCGGTGGATGATGATGAAGCCCGCTCCTCAATCGATTACCGTTTCTTTAATGCGAAGACGATCGCTCCCGAGACGCGGATTACCGGTGTAGAGAGACAGGGATGCCGCACTTTTCTTTATCGATGGGAGGGGGAGGATCTGGATGCCTCCGATCCGGAACTCAACCCGGAATTCTATGAGTACAAGCTGGTACATTGGAATCTTGGTGAAGATCCCATCGAGGCTCTCTTGACGGGTGAGAACCTTCTTCTTGAGGACCAGGAGGGCGGAGATGGGACATGGTGGATTCGGGTGTCATCTGAAACGAAGGAAGCGCTGATCGAGGGGCAGGCAATAGGAGCCATCTTAATCTTCGGGGTTCGGGCCATTGATGAGGCCGGGGCGGTCGAACCCTCACTGGAGGTAGGGGAGAATTATCTCCCATTTGAAGTCACTGCTGAGGAATGTCAACCGCTTGTGACCGTTTTGGAGGGGATGTCGGGAGCGCATACCTTTCCAAACGAAGGGGAGAGATGGAATCTCGAAGTGAATGCCGACCGGCCGATTCAATTTTCATGGATTGCTGATTTCTCTCACTATGGCGGTTGTATCGGCAGCGTGAATTACGGTTTCGACATTCCCGATCCCGGAGATGAGCATGCCGATGCCCCGGATGGCATCGGCGGATGGATCGGGTGGAGTCATTGGGACCAGGTGCAGACGCCGGTCTCTTATCCTTCTTATGAAGATGGAAGAATTCATCATTTCTATCTGAAGGTGCGCGAAAGCAGCAATGATCCACGCTTCGAACGATTCTGTTGGGTGCAGATGAAGGTTGTCGCCTTTCCCTTTCACAAAACAGCCCTCATCGTTGATGATGCTACGATACGGCCTAATATGTATGGATCTGATTCAGAACATGATGCCTTTCGAAGCAGGCTTTTTCAATGCCTGGATGAGTTTACCGAACCAGGCGAGGAAATCGGAATTTTCAATATATTTCACGCTAATGACGGGGGGTTCAATCCCGAACGATTGCCGCTGGAGCTACTCGCAAGCTACAAACTCGTCATCTGGAATAGTTTCTTTTTCGGAACGCTTTCATCGGGTTTAAACGACAATGAATGCGAAAATCATAATCTCAGCAGATATCTGGCGGCGGGCGGCCGTCTTTATCTTTATGGATCCAAGGTGATCGGCGGCCTGGCCGGTGATAATTACGGTTACGGAGAGAATGGATTATGCCCGAATTTCCCCTGTGTCGAATCACCGGCCTGGGATGAAGACTCTTTCATCTGGCGCTTCCTGCACCTCACCAACTGCGTGAGAAGCCCATCGAGTGAATCACTGCAGGTGGACGGATGGGTGGGGGCGCAATCCGTTAATCCCGTTTACCCCGACATCAGCCTTAACACGGACGTTTGGGATCCGTGGGAACCCCGCGCCGATGATGGGCAGCCGATCGGTGGAATGCCCTGGTTCGAAGTTTATAGGGCCGCCGGCTGTGTTCCCAGCCGACAGGAAGCGGGTCTGGATACGATCTATGTGGCCAAAACCTTCAACTATCAGGGTATTCCATCGGAACTCGAAGGGCATCCCTGCGCGCTCCGTTATGAATCAACGCCAGAGGATTCGGCCCTGGGATTGGATCAGGGGCGCGTCTTCCTGCAGATGTTTCCCTTCTTCCCGGCCGAGGAGTCACAGGCGATTGAGGCGGCGTGCAAAGCGCTGACCTGGTTGATGACCGGCCGTGATGAATAGGTTGTGCTTCGAAGATTGCATTTGGCGTGTTTCCTGCACACCTAGCAGGGTATGTCGAAATGTCGAACCTATTTCAAGCCGCCGCACTGTCCCAATCCGCATTGCCGGTATCACAAGAAACCGGAGGGGTGGAGCTATAAAA
>JAHJDP010000006.1 GCA_018831195.1 Candidatus Eisenbacteria bacterium
TGTCGCTCGCCAGACGGCAGAGGAAGCGGAACTTCTCGAGTTCGATGTTGGCCCGGCGCAGAAGCTGGGTCCGGTCGCACGTGTAGTTGGCCTCGATCAGGAGCCCGAGAAGATCCATGAGACCCGTCTGCAACCGGTCACCCAGCAGAAACTTCTGGTCCCGAGGGAATTTCGCGAGCACCGGCAAGATCCAGACCAGCAAATCATAGGTCTTGGGGATCACCGTCATCACCTCGGCCATCTTGGAAGCTCCTTCCGGGTTTGGCGTAACTCCCTAATCTCAGGTGTGCCCAAACTACCAAACTTCCTCTTCCAGCGATAAAATGTCTGTTCGGTGATCTGGAGCTTACGGCAAACCTCAGCCACTGGCGTGCCGGCCTCGGCATGTCTGAGGGCCATGGTAATCTGCTCTTCGGAAAACCTACTCTTCTTCATAGCGCATCCTCCTTCGTCCCGAAATGGGACTCTAAGAGGTACTCGAAAAGCTGTCAAAATGTTAGTCTAGATGGACCCGTTTATGGGGTTCAGGGCCAATATGTCACCTCCACCATCCCATCCGTCTCGCGCTGTTCTGTGACGACGTTAGTGACTTCGGAGGGTTCATTGGCATAGACAGGATGAGTTAAGGCGAATATCATAGAGATAAACATCAGGATCATTACATAGACAATTTGTTTTTGGTTACTATTGCAATACATCTCTTTTTCATCACATCAAATTATAACTTCCCGAATGTACAATTCTTGTGCGTATTCACGGATTGGCGGTTCTGACAACGCGAAAACCTTCCCACTGAGAACTTTGACCTGGGGAACTACCCGTCCCTCGTCTAGCACATAATAATCGCACATCATCTGAAGCCCAGCCTCCACCGCGAACTGCACGGCTCGTCCCGCTCGGTGGTCCGGGGGGATCTGTCACCGGATTCGTCCCAAGCCCACATACAAGCCAGTCATTGCACCACTCTGCTATATTCCCAGCCATATCCGAAAGACCCAAAGCTGCCGGAGCGTCCGGATAGTTCCCTACAGGTGAGGTCCATCCAACGCAATAAATAGTAGGATCTCCATAGATATCCAGATTGTTCGCCTGGCTGCAATCCGGGTCCTCATCCCCCCACGGGTAGATACGATCATCGTTCCACTGAGCTGCATACTCCCACTCTGCTTCCGTTGGCAAGCGGTATCCTTGGGCACCGTAGGGATCGCCATAGTTGCACGTCCAATCACCGGAATGTTCATAGGCGCGCGGCAAACCTAACTTCATACTCAACCAGTCGCAATATCGTACAGCACCAAACCAAGTTACTTCTTTGACCGGATGAAAGTCAGGATTATAATCCCCTGGGATTGACGAAACTTCCCGAAGGTAAAATGTTCCTGCGCCGTCGAACTTAATCTCGCTGCGGTAGCTATTCAAATCCAGAAGTTCCTCACTGCTCCCATCCAGATTATCACTCACTGAGCTAGTCGTAGCAGTCACATATCCCTGGTCATACGCCCACTGAACTGCCTCGAGATACTCGTCATTCGTCACCTCATGCTGCCCCAGGTATAAATCGCGGGTCAGGGTTACCTCGTGCTCACTACTGCAGGCAGTCTCCCCATCACCCATAATGAAAGTGCCGGCGGGAACAAGAACCATCTCTTGTCCAAGGTAGCCATCGCGGGCAACTACCTTGACAACATAGTAATCTCCATAACTCCCTGGATAATCCGCCAGTGCATCCCAGAGAATGTGCTTTCCGATACCGTTTGTGATTCCAGCGCCAACATCTCCCGAAACGGACAAGCATCTAATTGGATAACTGATTCCCCCATTTTCAGAAAGCCTCAAGGTGATCGTTATTGGATCACCGTCTGGATCATAAACATTATAGGACACCAACACATGCATCGTCACCGGATTCTGTTCCGCTTGTACATTTGCAATCACAGGTGGATCATTAGCTTTAACTGCAAAGCTAGAGAGACTGCAAGCAAGAATAACTAACATTAAGATCGTAGCCCAAAGAGCTCCATCACCGCGTGTATGAGTCGCTTCGATCCCACCCATGATACCTCCAAGTATTGATCCGAATTGGCCTGTTTCCAAATTCATCACTTTATTTTTTTGGAATCTTCCACAAGGGACCCTACCTCAAGAACATTAATTTATTAACCTCTTGATGGCGACCTGTTCTCAGCCTTGCAAAGTAAATACCACTGGCAACGATTTGTCCGTTGTCATTGCGACTATCCCACAAAACTGAATACTGGCCTGGGACCTTCATTCCCTTTTTTAGCTGCCTTACTCTGCGACCTGAAATGTCAAAGACAGCAAGATCAATATCTTGTGATCGAGGTAGAACATATTGAATTGTGGTTCCATTGGTGAAAGGATTCGGAAAGACACGTAGCGCTAATTTTTCAGTTGGCATTTCTGTTGATGGTTGGGGTTCTTCCAGATCATTTTCATGCTCAACACCGGACAGGGGCAAAGTGGCATAGGCTTCGTTATCTGCTAGATTAAACTCCGATAGATTACCTAAGGTGTTAACAAGCCCACCCAATCTCGCCTCTGCTATTCCGAAACGCACATCCCAATCCGTCGAGAGTGAAAGTTCCTGGCCCGGAGCGACATTAACAAACAGTGATTCTGAAAATACAATATAAGTTTCTTCTTCAATAACCTGAACCAATACAGACTCCGCATAAGCTGCCCCGTTGTTTCTAAACTCCATATTCACCGATATCTTCAGCTGATCATCAATGGTACTAGGTATTAGTTCAATATCACTGGCAAGCAATTCCAAATCTGGCCTCTCTGCCACAAAATAGACACCTGATCCATCACGATTCAAAACTTGATCAATCCCAAATATACCGCCTGCATGAACATGAACCATATATTGGCCAGTGCGTTGATTGCCCAATATTTCCGCAGTATAAATGCCATCATTTGGCACAAGATCACCATTGGTCCCATCATCAAGAAGGCTTAGATCTGTGTGTATTTCCTGGGGATCAATCAATATTCCCGTCACTTCCGCATCAAGAATGGGTTGTCCATTCCATTCAAGCACCGACTCTATTCTTTGCGTTTCGCTTGGTTCAAGTTCAACATCATCAAACCCAATCCGCATGAATACTGGGCTGTACTCGATCCCCTTTATTGCAGCAAGGGCCGAATCAGCCGATTGCGAAGCATCCACAACAATCGACCACTCACCTTCAAAGCTGGATGCAACAGTATAACTCATCAACAAGGCATCTTCATAATAGTCGACATTAGGATCAATGGCTGCAGTATCTGGATCTACAACTCTTCCAACAGGGTCAATTAGAGTGAAATCAAAATCACCTGCCCAGATTTCAGCTTGAAATCTTAAGCTATCTGCGGAACCTGCTGCAGCGAGTATCTGACTTGATTCGCCAGCCCCCAACGGAATCAGTCTAAAAGCAATTTGACTTGCTGTTACATCACTTTCACGCACATTCGACGACTCTTTGCTCGGAGGGCAATTTATAGTGCGATTTAGCATCTCGGCCACAAGATTAACTATACAAGGATCCTCTTGGGCTTGCCCCGAAATAATGGACACACAGTTTAGACATCTCTGGCTGCCTCAAGGCAGCCGGGCTGACGTACCCGAGGTACGAGTGAAGACGTTTCCGATTGTAGAATTCCTCGATGTAACGGAA
>JAHJDP010000007.1 GCA_018831195.1 Candidatus Eisenbacteria bacterium
AATTGCATCGGCGCGGGCGGAACGAGCACGGCGCTCACCCCCACCGCCATGACCCTCTCCGATGCGCAGGCGCAGCCTTTAGATGTCACCGGGCAAGCCGGATCGATCTCCATCAGCGGCGGCACAGGCCAGCCCCCTTCGGTCACCGTCACCTTTCCCAATGGCGGCGAAACCTTGGCTGCGGGAACGAGCACCAATATCACTTACACGGCCACCGATCCCGACACCGACGACAATACTCTTCGCATTGCGGTGGAATACTCCACCAACAGCGGAGCCACCTGGTCGATGATCGCGTCGGATTCGGGCAACAGCGGCTCCTATCCCTGGACCGTACCCTCTGTCTCGACGACGCAGGCCCGGGTGAAGGTAACGGCCAGCGACGGCGTGTTGACGGGGAACGACACATCCAATAGCGATTTCACCATCACACAGCAGCAACCCGGTGATAATGTGCTGATTGTCGGGACGGCCACTGGTACGAGCGGCGGTCAGGCGACCGTCGCTCTCAGCCTTGACAATGACGATATTGTTAAAGGGATCCAGCTGGATATCGGCTACAATGCCTCGGTCGTCACCTATGTCAGCGGATCTGCGACGGGACGAGCGGCCGGCATGAGTTTTTCAGCCAGCGTGGTCGGCAGCGCCGTCCGGGTCATTATGTACTACTCTAATACCAGCACGATCGCCGCGGGAACCGGCGCCATCGCCAACCTGACCTTCAATTGCATCGGCGCGGGCGGAACGAGCACGGCGCTCACCCCCACCGCCATGACCCTCTCCGATGCGCAGGCGCAGCCTTTAGATGTCACCGGGCAAGCCGGATCGATCTCCATCAGCGGCGATCCCGGCGGCGCTCCGGTTCTGAATATTTTCGCCCTGAAAAACCCGGCCCGGCCGCGGACACTTCAGATCTTTGTTTCATCAGATCAAACCCTCTCGGCAAGTCCCACCGTCAGCGCGGGCTCAATCAATGTCAGCATGTCTTTGGTCGACGCTGTGGAACATACCTATATGGGTGTCGTGAGTCTTGGATCGAGTCAAAACTCCGCGGTGATCTCGGCGACCGGGACCAATGGAAGCCAACAGGGTAACGCGTCCATTACGGTCACGTTTTAAGGGAAGGATGAAGGAATGAATATGACGTCCATACAGATTACAATACGGCGTTTCAAGGGAATCGGAATCGTTCCGGTTCTACTCCCGCTCTTTTTCGGACTCGGCGCGGTCCTTTTCCTGACGGGATGCGGCGGCGACGATGGCGGGGGTCCCACGGAGCCCGGGACAAGTGCATCCGAGTACACCAGCCAGGGTTGGACGATCTTTGAGCAGGGTAATTATTCAGATGCTCTGGCCCGTTTCTCATCCGCCATCTCGAAGGACGCCTCCTACGGCCCGGCCTATGTGGGCCAGGGTTGGAGCCACCTGATGCTGAGCAGTTTCGGCAGCGCCAGCTCGAGCTTTAACAATGCGATCGCGCATGGAGCGACCGGCGCCGACGCCTACGGCGGCAAGGGGGCGACATTACTCGGGCTGCAATCCGCGGACCTTGCACAGGCTGTATCCGCGGCGCAGACAGCTCGCGCCCATTCCCCGAGTTTTGTTTTCGACCACCGGACGAGTTTCAATGTCAACGATCTCTATCTCGTCGAGGGTTGCGCCTTCGCCGGCCAGGCCCTCTACAACTCCGCCTTGGTCGCGGCCAACGCTATCGCCCCCAGTGGGATTGTTTCGACAAACTCATCCACCTGGATGGTTAATGGTGTGACCTATTCGACCTATGCCAAAGCGGTTCTTGCTTACCTGATGAAGATGTCCGAGCAGGAAGCCGGTTGATGAGAACGATTCCTTCGGAATCGTCAAAAGAGGAGAATGGATAATGAAAAGTCGGACCTTTCTGGTTTCATCCATGCTATTGCTGCTCCTGACATCCCTGACAAGGCTGGGCCTTGCCGATGAGGGAGAGAAGATGCAGTGCCTGCCGTCCCTCAACCTGACGCCGGCGATGTCGATAGATGCCGCGGCGAAACTGGATCCGCAGCTGATCATGGCCACCGGATTAGCGAACAAGGCGATGTCCGCGACCGCCCTGAAGCCGATCGGAGAGCGCATTGTTATACTGGGCGAGAGCTTGGATGATCTGATCTATCCCGTTCTCATCCGCACCGATCTCTCCGACATGGAACTCGCGGCTCTCGGCGCCCGCCCCGATTCCCGGGCCGGCGGCATCGTCTCGGCCGTCATACACGATCGGGATCTGGGCCGCCTGGCCTCCCATCCCGGTGTTAAGGCGATTGAGCCATCCTATTGGATGAATGCCAACCTTGATCTCTCGATTCCCGAGTGCCGGGCCAATCTAGTGAACGGCGGCGGGACCGGCTCCTATACGGGCGACGGCGTCATCTACGGCATTCTCGATACCGGTGTTGATATCACGCATAATGATTTTAAGGATGCCTCCGGAAACACCCGTATCCTCTATATTTGGGATCACTATTATGACGGCAACGCCCCCTCGGGTTTCAGCTATGGCACCGAGTACACGGCGGCGATGATCAACGGCGGCCAGGCCAATAGTTTCCAAGATGACGGCGGACATGGGACCCATGTCGCCGGAACCTCCGTGGGCGACGGATCCTCTCTAAATCCGGCCACCTATCGCGGTGTCGCATGGGAAGCCGATCTCATCGCCGTTCGCAACGGTTACTGCGATCTCTTCTGCTACGGCGGCGGGGAAGATCCCACCTGGGGTCCTGTCGACACAAAAGGCTCCATCGACGGCTTGAACTACATGATCCAGAAAGCGCAGGCCCTGGGGCACCCCCTGGTCGTCAATCAGAGCCAGGGTGTGACGATGGGGCCGCATGATGGAACAACACTGCTGGAAGAAGCCTATGACAACTTTATTGATCAGCAGAATCTCATCATCTGTATCGCCGCGGGGAATGATCAAGATTCCGATTGGCACGGACGCTACACCGTGTCACCGGGAGGCAATCAGATATTCACCATCAATAACGATACAAGCGTCGGGCTAAGTGGTTATATCGTCCTTGAATGCTGGTACAAAGCCGGAGATCAATTCTCCTGGAGAATCACCTCCCCCTCTGGGAGTTATGGCGAATTCAATCCTTCAACGGGCGGCAATTACCCCGGCTATATCACATCTGTAAATGACACGATGTACGCCTACACCACCACGTCCCATAACGTTAATGGTCAGGGATATATTCAGGTTTGGCTGCAAAACTTCACTAATGGTGTACAAAACGGGACCTGGTCACTGAGAGCCACCGCCGCCAACGGCCTCCCTGCGGGTGGTGTTGTCGATCTCTACTGCGAGCGGAACCAATACCCGGTCAAGGTCGTGAACGGATTGAATCTGACGTCGATTGTGGGGATGCCTGGAACGACCTCGGGCGCCATCACCGTCGCCGCTTACAACACAAAGATTGAATGGACGGCGCACAACGGGACGCACTACGCGCTCACTGATTACGGAATCAATGAAACGCTGTACGGCCTCGCGAGCTTCAGCTCACACGGCCCCCGCCGCGACGGCGCGCAGAAACCGAATATCGCCGCACCGGGCCAGATGATCGCATCGGCCTGGTCGGCCTTCTACTCGACATCGGAGGCGCTCATCGTACCGGGCGGAGAGCATATTCTCATGCAGGGAACGTCCATGGCTTGCCCGCATGTCTCCGGCGCCGTCGCCCTCATGCTGGAGGCCGATCCGGCGCTGACGGCCGCGGAAGTGAAATCGCTTCTTCAGACCCATGCCAGAACCGACAGCTACACCGGTGCGACACCCAACGCCAGCTGGGGTTACGGCAAGCTCGATGTTAAAGCGACGATCGACGCCATCAGCTCCGATCCCGGCGCCTGCGCGACCGTTCTTGGAGACGCCAACGGCGGCGGCACGGTTGACGTTCTCGATGTGATTGCGACGGTCAATCATATCCTGGGAACAACACCGCTCGGAGCCGGGGGGCAAGCCTGCGCCGATACCGACAGCAATTCACAAATCAACATCCTGGATGTGATCGGAATTGTGAACATTATTCTCGGCAAGTCTTATGACGCCCCGATCGCCCAGGGTCAAGAGGCCGAGTTGGAACCGGTCGCTTGGGCCGAATCCTTCCAACCGACATCGTACAACCTGACCCTCGACGACCATCGTCTCGGCGGCCTGCAGGTCTCCTTCATCCTGCCGCGCGGATATGAGCTGGCCGGCGATCCTGTTTTGCACGGCGCCATGAAGGGCACTCAGGTTGATTGCCACGAACGCATTGGACAGCACCACCTCGTCGCCTACAACCTGAGCGGCAGGCTCTCAGACACAGATGGCCCGCTCACGCTCGAGATCCCGGTTGTACAAACCTGGAACGGCGGCCAGGAGCTGGAACGCTTCGCCGTGACCAACATGGTGCTCGCCGATACTGAAGGCCGGGCGCTACAACTGGCCATCGATCCCATGCCCCTCGACCCTGATCAGGGCGCGGCGCCGGTGGGCCTGAAGGCCACGCTCTCCCGCACCTGGCCGAATCCATCCAAAGACGTGACGCAGGTCCGCTATCAGATCCCCGCCAGCGGCCGGGTCAAGATCGAGATCTACGATACGATGGGCCGCAAGGTGCGGTCGCTCTGGGACGGATGGCAGATGGCCGGCGACCACTCAATGGCGTGGGATTCCCGCGACGACAGCGGCCATCCCGTTGCCGGCGGCCTCTACTTCGTCAATATGATGACAAAGGATGGCGAGCAGAGCCGGAAGATTATGGTTGTGAGGTAAGTCTGGAAGTCTTTGCAGAGAGACAAAGAGACAAGCAAAACACCGTCGGATTCTCCTCCCGGCGGTGTTTTGCTTTGACCCGGCTTTGAATCTGCTTCGAACCCGCTTAAAACGCCACGATATAGGCGATCCACCCGGGACAATGATCCCCCTTCTCGGTCAGTCGGAAAACACCGTCACCCTCCCCGCTATCCTTCTCGGTTCCTTCCCAGTAAATCTCGGCCGACTTGAAACCGGCCTCCATGAGCAGCTCCCGCACCTCGGGGATCGTCCAAAAACGCCAATCATAGGTGAAGGCCTTGCGGATCTTCCGGCCGTCATTGAGATGAAAGTGAATATGAAAGAGAACCTCGTGCGTCAGGGGATTGAATCTCATCAGCTCCCAGAGATAGGTGAACCCCTCCATCTCTTTCTCTTCAATCGTCAGCTCCTGAGACTCCCAGCCGCCGAAAATATCCAGAACAAAAAGACCACCCGGCTTGAGCGCTCTCTTCGCATGGCGGAAATAATCCCTCAACTCCTCCCGCTTCTTGAAAATAAAGTACGAAAAGTTCATCGCCGCGAGAATATCGGCCTTGGGACTTGAGATCGAGCGCACATCGGCATGATGCAGCGTCAAGCGGGAGGCGGCTTCGCCCAGCGGTTTAATGTTATGCTCACGGCCCCAATCGAGAACTTCTTCATCGAGGTCCACGCCGATGGCCGTATTCTCCTTGCGGGTGCGAATCCATTCGGCCGCCATGGTCGCCGTCCCGCAAAAGTCTTCCCTCAGAATTTTGGGGAGACGGCCATGTTTCTTCTTAAAAATACGGTCCAGAAACCGGATATCGGCCTCGGGGCACTGTACAGAAAGTTCATAGAGCCGGTGGCGATCAGCTTCGATCCGGCTTTTTGTCTTTTTGGCCATACCCTTCCCTTCTGCTGGTGTTTGCATCAAGACTGTTATCTCGGAAAATGAGAAGTCCAGGTCAGGACATTACCGGGTCGGGATGAAATGATCAAGAGGGGCATAGCGCGGATCTAATGGACGGCGCACAATACCAGGGCCCGGCATCGGGGATCAGATCATCCTCCCCCGCTGCCGGAGGCAAGCCAATCCAGCATCTCTTTCCCCATCTTGGAGGGGCTCCGAAGGTCCAGAATCCCCTCTTTGGCGATGGTCTTATTGAGCACCTGGATTTTGCGGTCGATCTCTTCGAGTGATTTCGATACGAGCAGAAGTTCCCGTTTTCTTTCAAGCTGTGATTTGCGCTGATCCTCATGCCCTTTGATAAAAGCCTCGATCTGTGCGATTTCAGTACCAAGCGACTTTATCTTCTCGTCAAGATCAAGGGATGGATCCGCATAGAGATTGACAGCTTGGGTGCGCTCCCTCTTCAAGCTGATCAACTTGTTTGTCATTGTGATGATAATAGAGCGCGCCCTCTCAATTTTTGCGGCATCCGCCGGCGCCTGATCCTCCATCGCCTTGCGTATCTGCAGCATTTTTCGCTGTACATTAAGCTTGCGTCTCTGCAAATCCCTCAAGATACACAAGGGATGGTCCTGCTTGAGAATCGTTTCCATGATTTGAACCAGCATATCCGGACGGAACGGCTTGCACAGCAGGTAATCCGGCGGCACCGGAAGGGCCCGCAGGTTCTTCATATTTTCACGTGTCGGATTCGCCGTCATAAGAACAACGGGGATGGAATACCACTCGGCGCTCTGCAGCAGCATCATATAAAATTCAACCCCGCCGAGTCCCGGCAGATCAAGATCACAAAGAATCACGCGGGGAGGCGCCAAGGCGTTGTCCAGCCACTCCATCGCCTCGAGCCCATTCTCCCAACCGACCGCCACAAGTTTTTTGCGCTCGAGGATCTGGGTGATAAGTGACCTTTGGGCCGCATCACCTTCGACGATAAGAACATCGACCTCATCAGGATCGTCATCCCGGAGCGCGATACCATCCAGGCCGGGGAATACCTCAATAAGGGCATTCTGCTTGCCGGGTTCTGAATTCAGCATGGGGTTTCCTTGAGACATATATTTAACCAGCAGTTCCATCCCATCCACCGCCCGGTGGAAGATTTTGTCAGGCCGCCATCCTCTCGCTCCCGGTGACGCCCATTCCGGCCTGCCGTTTCAAAGGCAGCCGCAGAATCCATCGAACAAGACCCGGCTGGCTTCCATCAACCAGCAAACGGCCGCCCAAGGCCTTGGCATGCGCCGCCGCCCGCGACAAACCGCTCCATAGGATGCGCCGGCGAACCCATGGGTTCGGCATCCAGGCCACCGTGGGATCAGCATGGGTATCCGGAGCCGCCGACGGAAATTCAAGGAACACCAGCAATCGTTGTCCTTTGCGGCCACCGGAGAGGTGGAGTGAACCAACCTTCCGGCGGGCCACCTCCTCTATGCCGCGGCTTAGGAGGGCTTCCAGAGCGCCATGAATATGGGGGCCTCCCGCCGGCAGCGTGGCGATATCTTTGGGGATCTCGACGGTGAGATCAACATCAGCGGCTATAAGACGCGGCTCCATTTCCGCTTGTACATTTCTAAGCGCCTTCTCAACCGAAAGGGAGCGCTCCTGCGAGGCCGTGACCGATCCCCTGAGGGATTCCTGTCGATCCTGGACCCATTGCGACAACTCACTCAGCGTTCGAGAAAATGGTTCCCATGACTCCATTTTCCCTTCCTTCCCCGCATCCGGAATCCCGCCGGCATGACCTCTCATTTGTTGAAGCTTCGTTTGGATCCACGCTAGATCCTGCCTCATCCGGATCAGCTCGCCGGCGAGAGCGTTCAACTCGCCTTGATCCTGCTGCACCAGCTTCTCCATCTCTTGTGTGTAGGCTCTCATATCCCGGCGTATCCGCATGAGCTGCATCGCGCGGGTCAAGGTGGCCAGCAGCTCCACGCGGGCCACCGGCTTGATGAGGTAATCAAAGGCTTCCCAACGAACCGCTTTCGCCGCCGTGTGAACATCCTGCCGCGCCGTGAGAAGGACAATCGGCGTATCGGAATGGCGGCGCTTCAGCGAGCGCAGGAGGGTCAGACCGCTGCGGCCGGGAAGGGTGATGTCTGTAACGACCAAAGCCGGTTTCTCTGTCGGAAAGAGGGCCCGAGCCTCTTCGGCTGTTTTGGCCGTGACCACCGGATATCCCGCTTGCCGCAGCCAGGTCTCCAGCAGTCTTCGCAAGGGCTCCTCCGGCTGCACCAGCAGGATCTTCAAATCTTGTGGCCGCATAACGTCCCCCTTCACAACATGTTGTTAGCCTTCAATCGGCGGTGTTCCACTCGGTTTATCGGCTTTCCAGAGAGGGATCTGGAGCAATGGAACAGGTGAAGAAAAGGGTCCTGTGAGGCGAATCGTCCGTCTCACCACAGGGGTGAGGCCTTCCGGCGGATAAAAAAAGCCCCTCCTCGAAGGGCGAGGAGGGGCATACCGGTCACATAGAGCGGTGGATCAGATCATCTTTTCCGGTAACGGCGGTCCCAGCTTATCCAGGCACTCGATCAGGTCGATGACCCGGTTCGCGTACCCCCACTCGTTGTCATACCAGGAGAGAACCTTGACGAATCCGCCGGGAAGAACGCGGGTGGAGAGTCCGTCAAAAATCGATGAATGGGGATTCCCGATGACATCGCTGGAGACGATCGGCTCCTCGGTGTATTCCAGAACCCGCTTGAGGGGACCCTCGGCCGCCGTCTTCACCGCGGTATTAACATCTTCGACCGTCGCGTCCCTGTTCAATTCCACAACAAGGTCGACGATGGATCCATTGGGAACAGGCACCCGCATGGCGATGCCGTCGAGTTTTCCGGCGAGGTTGGGAAGCACCTTGCCGACCGCTTTCGCAGCGCCGGTCGTCGTGGGGATAATATTCTCCGCCGCCGCCCGGCTCCGTCTTAGATCCTTGTGGGGAACATCGGCCAGGCGCTGGTCATTTGTATAAGCGTGCACCGTGGTCATAATCCCCTTCTTGATCCCAAATGTATTATCGAGAATCATTGCGATGGGAGCGAGGCAGTTCGTGGTGCAGGAGGCGTTGGAGACAATCCGGTGCTCAGGCTTCAAGACATGTTCATTGACCCCGATCACGACCGTGGCATCAATCTCATCTTTGGATGGAACGGTCAGGATCACCCGCCTGGCGCCCGCCTTCAGATGCATCGCCACCTCATCGCGAAGCCGGAAACGACCGGTCGCCTCCACAACGACGTCTATGCCGAGCTTCTCCCACGGCTGTTCCATTGGATCTCTTATGGCCATCATTTGGGTTTTCTGCCGTCCGGCGTAAAGCATGTCCCCCTCCAGCCGGAGTTCACCCTCAAAGACCCCCATGACCGTATCGTACTTCAACAGATAGGCGAGACCCTTGTTATCCGCGATATCGTTGATGGCCAGCACTTCGATATCCTCGCGCTGGTTTAAAAGCCGGTAGACGCTCCGCCCGATTCGTCCAAATCCATTAATGGCGATCCGTATTTTCATTCTTCAGAACCTCCCGCAATTTTCTTTTTCTTGAAGCTCTATCGCATTATCCGACAGGATTGGGCGACGGAATTTTCGCTAGTTTTTGTATAAGCTCCACCACACGATTGGCATATCCCCAGCCGTTGTCATACCAGGTCACTGTTTTCAGCAAATTTCCGCCGATCACGAGCGTGGACAGGGAATCAAAAATGGCAGAATGGGGATTCCCGATGATGTCGCTCGAAACGATGGGGCTTGTCGAAAATTCCACAATATTTTTGTATGTCGATTGAGCCGCGCTCCAGACCAGCTTGTTGACCTCAGCGGCGGTCACGTTACGCGACATCAAAGTAACCAAATCGACGGTGGAACCGTCGGGGACAGGGACATTCATGGCGATGCCGTCGAATTTCCCCTTGAGACCCTTCACCATCGCTTCAACGGCCTGCGGCGCCCATGTTGACGCGGGAATGATATTCTCGGCCGCGGCGCGGGAGCGTCTGAGCTCCTCATGCGGCACGTCGGCCAGGCGTTGATCGTTTGTATAGGCATGGACGGTCGTCATGAAGGCCTTATCTATTCCAAAAGCCTCATGCAGGATCTTCGCGATCGGCGCGACGGCATTGGCCGTGCAGGAGGCATTGGAGATGATCTTGTGCTCCGGTTTCAAATCACCGTCATTCACGCCCATGACGATCATCGCATCGATCCTGTCCCGCGGCGGCACCGTGAGGATCACCTTGTTCGCGCCGGCATCGATGTGTTTCTGAAGCCAATCCCTGGTGCGGTATTTCCCCGTCGCCTCGACGACGATCTCCACCCCCAACTCGGCCCAATTCACATCGCCCGGTTCGCGTTTCATCAATATGCCGATCTGCCGGCCCTTGATATACATCGCCCCGCCATGAACGGAGAAGGGCTCATTAAAATGGCCGTGGACCGTATCAAAGCGGAGTAGATATTCCAGCGAGCTGGGCTCGGCGATATCGCAGATCGCAACGATATCGATTTCCGGCCGGTTGTAGGCGATCCGGAAGATATTGCGGCCGATACGTCCAAAACCCATCAATCCAATTCGAACACTCATACCGTTTCCTCTTTCTCTCGATTTCCGCCGAATTTGTACCGGTCTATGGCCCGGATCGGCCCCTAGACCCTCCCTGTATCTATCGGCCTGCGGAACTCTTTCTCCTTACGCCATTCGCGTCTCACTGTTCCGTTCATCCCTTGCTGTGATAGGCTGCATCACATTAGAGGTTAACGCAACCGGCTTGGAACTCCACGCATACACCCGCGGTTCCAATATACGCCGGCTCGAACGAGAGGAGTCTCATGATGAAACTTGGAGCCTTTGGCGCTATGGCCACCCTTCTCCTTCTGACCCTACCCGCCATGATCGGCGCGACTCCGGCGGGGATTGATCAGGGCGACTTCTGCCCCCTCACGCGAATCATGGCGGATGGATCCGAGGAGGCGGCCGGGGAAGTCATTCTTCTGGAAGGGGTTAACGGACCTGTGACTTTCCTTCACAATGTGCTCGGGGCCTCCCATATCCGTCTTGAAGACCCATCGGGGCCCGTCGAGGTCACCCACTACCGGGCTTTGCTGCCGGAATACGATCTCATCGTCCTTGAAGCCGCACTGACGGGCGCCGCCTGGCCCGCTCCCCAGGCCGTAACGGCGGAAAGCGAAACCCTCTGGACCTACAGCCGCAAGGAGCCCAAGCCCTTCGCAGCCCTCTGTGCGGGATCGGTTGAGGTGCCGCCGGGTTTGCGGTTGCTGCATCTCTCGGCCTCCCCCCGGGGACCAGCCCCGGTGCTTGATTGCAATGGGCGGCTCGTGGCCATAGGCGGTCATCTTGTCACCACCGAGGGAATCCTGGCTTATGGGATTCCCTCCAAGGCGCTGGTCGAGTTGCAACACCAATCCCTTGAGAAACGCGCGCTACTGCCCCTCTCGGCGCTCGACCGGCCGGAGCCGCGCTGGCTCAATCCGACGCTCCCGGAGGGCGCCACCCTCTGCGGCGGTTTGCTGGTTCGGGAGAAGGATATGGAGCGGGGTTTGGGATATCTCCATAAAGCCGTGGCGGATGGACCGGATCTCGCCGAGGCCTTCTACGAATTGGGCTATGCCTACAATATGCAGAAGCTTGGGGATGACGCGATCGCCGCCTTCAGCCGGGCCGATAGCCTGCGCCCCTGTTATGCCTTGGCGCTTATCCACAGCGGGGCGACCTACTTTATGCTGAGGAACTACGCCAAAGCCGAGTCGCTCTATCTTGCCGCCGGTGCGTGCGATTCCACCAATACCTTGGTCTATCTCAACCTGAGCGGAATCGCCAGCTTGAACAAACGGAAAGATAAAGTGGAGAGCTATTTGCAAAAGGTCCTCGAACTGGATCCCGACAAAGATGTAGCCCGCTTCAATCTGGCGATGGTGTGGAATTCGGTCGGCCGCAGAAAGGACGCCCTCGAGCAGTTGAGGATTCTCAACGAAAACTGCAGCTATTACGGCGTTATGCTGGATCGTTACTTGAACAAAAAGGAATAAACGCAGGCGAATCCCTTTAAAATTAAGGATAATAAAAGCCCGGTGAATCGATCACGTGCGCATCCGATTCACCGGGCTTATTTTTGACATTGTCGTTTTAAGAACGGCTCTTACTGCTCGTCTCCGACAATCGAAGCCTTCTCGATAATCACGGGCTCTTTGGGAACATCGCTGTACATTCCGACCTTGCCGGTGGGAACCTTGGCGATGGCTTCAACGACTTCCATCCCCTTGACAACCTTTCCAAAGACCGCATACCCGAAACCTTGGGGGGTCTCACCCCGGTGGTCCAGGCTTTCGTTGTCAGTCAGGTTAACAAAAAACTGAGATGTGGCGCTGTTGATCTCATTCGTCCGCGCCATGGAAAGAGTGCCTTTTAAGTTCTTGAGGCCGTTGCCGGCTTCATTCTCTATCGGTTTGTGTGTATCCCGCTTCTTCATATCCGGCGTAAATCCGCCGCCTTGAATCACGAATCCGGGAATCACTCTGTGGAAAATAAGCCCGTCAAAAAAACCCTCGGTGACATAGCTCAGGAAATTCTCCACCGATATGGGGGCTTTCTCGGGATAAAGCTCGATCACCATATCGCCCATGTTGGTCTTAAAGAGTACTTTGGATGCTGTCACTTTGGCCTCTTCCTTTGTGGCGGGTGCGCCTTCATCATCCGCTTGAGCGGGTCCGGGAACCAGCAGCGCAAGTCCCAGCACGAGAACGACCATCAGGATGGTAACCCTACGGATCATCATTGCCTCCTTCCGAATGTAAGCCGCCCGGCCCCCGGCGGACTACCTCAACTCAAAACTCAGGGCCGCATCTCTATCGGATACTACGCCAACACCGCCCAAGTTTCAAAGGTGGATAGGATCGCGGCGCCTATTCTGGAGATGCCGGATCCGGAGCTCGAGCCCCGTTGGAGCGAGTATGGACCAGAACCCCCGGTGGGGAAACCGGTTCCCCGCTCCGGTTCCCCGCTGCGATGGACTGGGTTCGTGACAGGACTTAGGATTCATCCCCCAGGCTTGCCAACAATGTCCTGACCTCGGGCGCGTCAGGCCGTTCGGGATAGAGTTCCAGATACCTTTCCAATAGCTGCCTGCCCTCCCCCAGATTCCCCTGGTGGATTCGAAGTTGCGCCAGCAGGAGCAAGATCCCGGGATGCCGGGGATCCGTCGCATATCCCTCTTCCAGAACCGATTCCATATCCTGCACCTTTTCCAGACTCATATAGAGCCGCGCAAGATCGGCCCGCAATGAGGCATCCTCCGGCTGCAGGCGGCGAACCGCCTCATAGTAGGGAACCGCCTCCCGGATCCGACCCTGCCGGATCAACAGGGAACCCATATTGAAATGGGCATCGGATAAAGTGGAATCGAGTTCGATGCTTTTTACAAAGGCCTCCTCCGCGCGCGCCGGTCTCCCAAGGCGATCTTGAACAATGCCGAACCCGCTCCAAGCGGCCGCATCCTCCGGCTGATGGCGGAGCAGCTTCTCGAAGCTGTCATGCGCTTCATCGAGCCGGTTCAGGGCGGCCAATGACTTGGCCCGCACCATAAGAGCATCCATCCGGCTTTCGTCGGATGCGAGGGAGCGGTCGGCCCATTCCAAGGCCTTTTCGAACTGCCCGGCCTGGAACTGAACCAAAGCGATCCGCAGGAAGGCATTGGCTTCCTGGCGGAGATTCCACGCTCCGATGGCATCCTTCGGATCGGGAAGGCCGCATTCCCAGCCGGGCCGCTCGATCGCCCTCTCCGGCGTGGAGCCGCCGAGATACCCGAGGCTCCGGAGCTTCTCCATCGTCTCCGCATCGGGCGCTTCAGCAAGCGGCGAGAGCCGATACGGACTGCTGCGCTGAAGATAATCGTCCATCGCGGCGGATAGCTCCGCCGCCTTCGCCCGTTCTTGGTGATACAGATCCAGCGCCTCATCGGGATCGCGCTCGAGGTTGAACAATTCCGGCCGCGGTCCGCGGATATATTTCCACGGCCCGTCGCGCCATCCCAGCAATTCGCTCCAGTGGTGGGTCATGCGCGGATAATAGGTTTCGAAGTAGGTCGGCCTCTCAGACAGGCGGATTGTCGACCCGGCGGCCGCGACCGCAAGTTCGCTCATCAAATTGTCCCCCTGGAACATGGCGGGGATTTTCAAACCACAGGCGCCCATCAGGGTCGGGGCGACATCGATCAAACGCGCCGTCCCCTCGATCGAGGCCGCTGGAATCTGCGGTCCGGCCATGATCCAGGGAACCCTCATGGTCGTCTCGTAGAGCAGAAAGCCGTGGCCGACTTCTTCATGTTCGTGAAAGGCTTCGCCGTGATCGGAAACAACCGCCACGATGGTGGAGTTTAACAAATCTTGTTGTTCCAGCCGGCCGAGCAAAGATCCGATCAGCGAATCGCAGTAGGCCACCTCGCCTCCATAGGGATTGCCCCGGAATTCTGCTTGGAAGGGGGGTGGCGGATCATACGGCTGGTGGGGATCGAAGAGATGAACCAGCAGAAAGAAGGGATTCCCGCCGCGCCGCTTGGGCTCGAGCCATTCGATGGCGCGCGAGACCGTTTCACCTCCCCGCCGTTCCGCTCCCTGGCGCGTCGCCTTCATCGGCTCAAACTGAATTTCAAAGACGGGAAATCCCATTGAAAAATCATCATCATAAAGATCGAAACCCTGATGGATCCCCGTTTCCGCGCGAATGGGATAGGCCGAGACAAAAGCCGCTGTTGCAAAGCCGCCGGCCTTAAAACTTTCGGCAAGCGTTTCAGCCTCCCCCGCCAGTTTAAAATTCGAGTTGTCCCGTATCCCGTGCAGGTCGGGCGGCAGGGAGGTGAGGATGGTGGTAATGGATCCCAGGGTGTAGGGATTCTGTGTGACCATTTTTTTAAAAAGAAGACCCCGGGCGGCGAGAGCGTCGATGTGGGGCGTCTTCGCCGTGGATGAGCCATAGGCGCCGATCGCATCGGCCCGCGTCGTATCGAGAATGATCAGTAGAACGTTTGGACGCCGCGGCGCCCGGCTGCATCCGCCGAACAGCGCAAACCAGAATCCCGAGACAACAAGGAGCCCAAAGATCACAGAGAATCCGGCATATCGCCTCATCCGGGAGATTCCCATCCAAAACACTCTCATCTAAAACCTCCTCTTTTCCGGAACCGGCTTCAGGGCTAGTATGAAACACCGGTGGATGAAATGGCAAACCAAAGGGCCCGCATGAAACGCGGCGATCTTTAAGGGCACATACCTGGAGGATTCAAATTGGAGGTTCAGACGCGACCGATTGCGTATGGGATTAAACTCCTCTTCACCGATGGCACGGTGTTGAACTGGTATAGAGACAGCAAGCGCCGCACCGTCACCACCGAGAAAAACCCCGCCGGTCACAACTTTCCCTCATCCGATCCCACGGGAGAGGGAATCTTGAAGACGATGAATCTCTCCAATGATATCGAACTCCGCCGCTTGCTGGGCTTATCCTCCACCCCGCCCGATCCGGTGGTGTTGGCCGGGGAGGGATGGGCCACCGCCGCCTTCGATGGCGGATGCAAACCCAACCCGGGACCCGGCGGTTGGGGCGCACTTCTCCCGGACGGCCGTGAGCTGAAGGGCGGCGCCCTTCAGACGACAAATAACCGCATGGAACTGACGGCGGCCATCAGGCTCCTGGAATCGACAAAGGGGCCGATCCGCCTGCTGGGTGACAGCTCGTATGTTATCCGGGGCGTGACGGAGTGGTTGCCGGCCTGGATTCGCCGGGGTTGGCTGAAGGCGGATGGCGCACCGGTGGAGAACCGGGACCTCTGGGAACGGCTGTCGCAACTCATCAAAGGCCGCCCGCTGAAATGGGAGTTCGTCCGGGGCCACCGCGGCCATCCGATGAATGAGCGCTGCGACCAGCTCGCGACCCAGGCGCGCGAAGAGATGATGGGCGGCGGCTGAGATCCGATCAAGAGCGTCCGTTACGCCGGCCGGCGGCCGGATTGTGATTTGCAATTAGCACTTCGTAACCCCACTCCGATATCCCATCAAACGAATTCAATTCTGCAATAAAGTCCTTCTTTCGGTTTCACAATGCCTTCCATGAATCCACCCATTCTTTTAAGTCTATTTTCACTCTTTTAATTTATAGGGCCCTGTCGATAAGAGAACAAAAAGGAGCCGTCATGAGCCATCATCCCCACACCTCTTCATGTCGAATCCGGATCCAATGCCCCCCTCTCATCTGTGCGGCCCTTCTCTATTCCGCCATCAGTCTCATTCCATCAGGAGGCTCGGCGGGAACCCTTGTGAGCGGGGAAGCCGCCGGGCTTTGGGATCCGGCGGGAAGCCCTTACTGGGTTGAAGGGGATCTTTTTGTGCCGCGGGATTCATCTCTTACGATCGCGCCGGGGGTTGAAGTCCGCTTTCGAGGGCCTTATCAATTGCTTGTGAACGGCGCCCTCTACGCCGCCGGCGCTGAAAACGATTCGATCCTCTTTACACGCGACAAACCGAATCCGGAGGAAAGGTGGCGGGGGCTCCGCTTTATCGAATCGGACAGCGCCTCTATCATCGCGTACTGCCGCATCGAGCAGGTGCTTTCATCACCCGACTACCCCGATGTTCGCGGCGGGGGTGTTTATTGCAAACTCTGCTCTCTCACCATCCGCCATTGCCTGATTCAGCATAATCAATCTCATAATGAAAATTGGAACGGCACCGGCGGGGGCGTCGCCTCGGTGAACGCATGGCCCCTCATCGAGTATTGCACCATCCGGAACAACACCGCCGATTCGGGGGGAGGGATCGCCCTGCTGGAAGACAACTCTTCACTCAGCGGGGTCCCCGTCATCCGCATGAATCTCATCAGCGGCAATACGGCTCCCTATTGCGGCGGGGGGATCTATGCCGGCGCCTTCTCAACACCGCGAATCGAAAACAATGTGATTACCGGCAATATCGCCAGAGGATTCGGCGGCGGCGGCATCGCGCTGTGGACTTCCAACACACTGCATTTGAGAATCGTCGACAATAATATTCTCTCCGAGAATCACTCCACCAGCGACGGCGGCGGCTTTTACATTCGATATGATTTTTCATCTCTCCGCAACAACACCATCGTGAACAATACCGCCGGCGCATCCGGCGGCGGCGTCTATGTTCTCAATTTCGGCGGTGATGATTTCCCCAGCCTTGCAAGCGCGATTGTTTGGGGGAACACGGCGCCTCGCGGTGGATCGATTCATATCTACACTGACACGACCGCCTTTGCGGTGTCGTATTCCGACATCGAGGGTGGGTGGCCGGGAATCGGCATGATCGATGACGACCCTCAATTCGCTGATGCCGGCTACCATCTCGATAGTGCGAGCTTGTGCATCGACCGCGGGGACCCCGACAGCGCCCGTGATGATCTCTGCTTCCCTCCCTCCCAGGGATCCGCACGGAACGACATGGGCGCCTACGGCGGTCCCCTGGCCTGCGACTGGCCGGTGCAGGATCCGGCCGCCGTCCAAGAAGGGGGGTTTGTTAAAGCGACTCTGTTCGCATTCAACCGGCCCAACCCCTTCGATTCAATGACGACCCTTCAATTGGAACTGCCGAGGGACGGGGAAGCGAGCGTCGAGATTTATGATCTCCGGGGAAGGATGGTCCGCAGGCTTATGGATGGCAAGCGCCTTCCGGCCGGGTCGCACCGCTTGGCATGGGACGGACTGGCGGGGAACGGCGCGCCCGTCCCCTCGGGCATCTACTTCTACCGGATCGTTGCCGGGATTTATCAGGGTGAAGGCCGGATGATTCTACTGCGGTAGCGCGGCTCCGGCCTTACCGCAATCGGACGATCTTTTGTACAAGTGAAGTCTCCGGCGTCCAGGCCTTCACCCAGTAGATACCGCCGGCGACCGCGCGGCCGGAATCATCGCGTCCGTCCCAAACCCATTGCGTTATACCCGCGGCCAGGGATCCGCGATGGAGGCCTCTCACACGGCGCCCGCTGATATCGTATATCGCGACCGATACAAGGGCCTCCCGCGAGAGGCTGAGGGAGATGTGGCCCGGGCCGCTGGCGGGATTCGGCCAGGCGCGCAAGCTCGGATCGATGCCGGTCGTGGCGGCCGGCGTGGACGAGATCGGAAAATTCTCTTCTCCGGGAGTCGGCTCCGCGAAATAATCAAAGGGGCAGGAGCCGTCGGTGCTGCGTCCCCAGGAAATGTCATCCCCCTGCGGACCAAAGAAAACGAGATCCACGGATTCTACGGCGGCCCCCATCCGGTGCAGGGCGATCCCCTCCCCGTTGCGCCCCAGCTTGAAATTCGCATGCACCGGTCCCTGCCACATGTCTTCATCGGCCCAGACAATGAAGTGCCCATAGGGTTCAATGAATGTGTCCGGAAAGGCCCAGGCGTACGGTACCGTCAGATCATCGGTCAAGTAATATCCTGAAAGATAGATCGTCTCATCGGTGCTATTATATAATTCAATCCAATCATCGTATTCGCCGTACTCATCTTGTAGCGTGGTGAGATTGGCGGCCATCAATTCGTTGATCACAAGATCCTGATGAATCATGAAAGACGGGATGGCCGTCTCCAGGTAGGCATTGCGCGCTTCAACAAAATCGGACAATTCATCAACGCCGTCATAGAACCAGCGATTGCTTTCCCACCCGAATTTCCGCCAATCACGCTCCGTATCGAAGAGTATCCGGTCATGCGCGTCTTGGAACTTTCCCGCCATCGCGTTGTCGGCGAAAATCGTCTCCATCCGGTATTGCATATTGCAGAGATGCGCATTTCTGATCGCGCCGACTTCCATCATCCGGTAGGCGAGAACATTGAATGTCGGACTAGCCCCTCGTATCGGGGACGTCGTTGCCGTCCATGTCGTGTCAAAAAGGGCCTGAATGCCGAAGGAAAGATCGAGATCCCAGGGCCATATCTGCCAGCGGTCGGTGGTCATATCGCGGACGACGAAATAATTCTTCCAAATCCAATCAAAACCACCCTGCAATATCTGATTGCTGTAATAATTGACAAAGTTCTCCACATCGAAAACGCGGATCAGGCTGTCATAGACCGCCGCAGACGGCGTCGTATTTAACATTTCGATCAGGGAAATAATGTCTCCCCAGCTCTCTATGTCTTCAAAGGTCTCCTTTGTATACATTTCTTTATAGGCCGCCGAATCGGGCAGCAACGCCAGTCTGTCATAACATTTATAGATGAGAGTGCTGTCTTCCAGGTTGTGATTCTCGAGAAAATGCTCATCCGGATGCTCGACCATCAAGTAGGTTCCAACGTTGTAATTGTTGATGACGAGATGGATCGGTTCCGTATCCGGGGCCGGCACGCCGGTATCCCGAAACATC
>JAHJDP010000008.1 GCA_018831195.1 Candidatus Eisenbacteria bacterium
GAGCCAGCACGATGTCGCGGTCGATCCCGTTTTCGTGGATGGGGAGTTCTTCGTGGGGTTTTGGGGGGATTGGCCTGAATTCCAGGAAGGCTGGTACTGCGCCGCGGACCTGAACGGACCGGGCGGAAAACCGCGAACGAAAATCGCACCCGGATTCCCACCGGCAGACGGCTGGCAAGATCCGAGCCTTTTCTTCGAGCCGACCCAATCGATGGGCATTGGGGCGTACGTCATCGAAATGGCGACGCCGGTCGCGAAAACGACCTGGGGGCGGATCAAGAGCCTCTACTAGCCATAGTTGAGCGCCGGAACCGAGGTGCACAGGGGGAGAAACAGATCCAAGCTAGTTTCAATCTAGTGAGGTGATAGATCGATCCCGTCGCCAAGCCCTTCTCCTTCGCGCCCCATAGTCTCCTTGAGGTCGTCCCACCTCCTGCAAGAATAACCCTGGCCTTAAAGACAAACACTGCCATGGAAAGGAGATCGGGCGATGAGGAGACGAACGATAGTCATAGGGTTGATTCCTTTGATCGCGATCATGATCCTCGCGGGCTGCGGCAAGAAAACTACCGGAATAGGAGGGGCGTCGGCGGCCGCCGAACTCATCCCGGCCGACGCCGCCATGGTCTTTTCCATCGAGCATCCTGAATCGCTTTACCAGCGCCTTCATCTCGGCGAACTGTTGCCCCTGATGAGCGGCGGGGACAGCAAATGGAACGCCTTCATGGATCTCGACAGCCTGCGCACCATGGGGCTCGATCCGCTGCTGCCGGTGACCATCGCCGTCTTCGGAGAAGATCCTGCCACCTTCGCGGTGTTTCTGGAGGGCGACGGCCGGGACCTCGGAAAGAACCTGCGGGATGTGCTGGAGAGAGAATCTCAAACCGTCAAGTCGCTGGCGACTCAAGAGAACACAGAGATCCTCGGCGACGAGGAGGGCAAGTATTCCTACTTCACTTCGGAGAGGTTTCTGGTCGTCAGCGGCAGCAGTGACCCCGACACTGTTCGCGCTTTAACAGTGGCTCAGAAGATCCTCAATGTAAGCCCCGACCAGTCCTTGGGTCGCTCAGCGGATTATAGAGACGCCATCGCCAAGCTGTCGGCGGGGCGGGACCTTTCGTTCTATGGTCGTATCGACATGGAGTCGCAAATCGTCAGGGCCAAGAAGGAGCTCGCATCCCAAGAGGATGTCGATCCCGGCCTCGCAGCGCTCGTAGAAAAGGTCGTCCGCATGGCTGAGGATGTGAGGGGCTCCGCCGGCGCGGTCAGCTTCATTCCCAATGGACTGACCGCGGAGGGTTACGCCGGGATCAAGAGCGGCTCGGAGTTGCTCTCCTTCCTCGAGCCCGCCAGCGGTTCGGGATCCTTCCATCGCCGGATCCCCGGCAAGCCGAGATTCCTCTATGATTTCAATTTCAACGCGCAGGCGCTTTGGACGTGGGTGCGCGCCAACGTGATCGATGAGATTGAGGACATTTCGGAAGGGTTTGACAAGGCAGAGAAGGAGCTTCGTCAGGAGCTCGGCATCGAGCTCGAGCAGGATCTCATCCGCCAGATCAAGGGCGATATGATGCTTCTCATCGACCAGGTTGCTTTTATCGGGAGCGACGCCGTTCTCTACTTCCAGATCGACCGGCCCGATGTTTTCCAGCAAACCCTGGATAAAGTCGTAGAGTATGCTAAAACGCGCACTGGAGGGCAGCAACCGACTTTCGAGAAGGACGAAGTCGGCGGAGTCTCCTTCTACATTATTGCCATGCCGCCGTTCGCTGAAGTCTGCTGCGGCATCGTGGAGAACTACCTGGTCATCAGCAGCACACGCGCGCGTTTCGGCCAAATCGTCGACGGCGACAGCGGCTTCGCTGACGCGTTGGAGTATCAGGCACTCACCGACGCCATGGGTCACAATCCTACTAGCCTCTTCTACCTCGATCTCGAGTTGATCAGCCAGGTGCTGAATGCGTTCGGCGGGTTCATCCAACAGGATCAAGCAGGGGTGCCGCAGATGGCGGAATCCGTACTCCAAGAGCTCAAGCTCAAGCACTTCCTCGCGACCGGCTTTGCTGAAGACGACGGAATCCGCACGACCATTCGCATCGAATCCGATCGGTCCGACTTTTGGGCCGGCCTTGCCGATCTGACGAAGAAATTTGCGCAGTAAGAGAAACTGAGGGCCTGGTGGCGGACAAGATCACTCTCAAAGACGTCCATGTGAGCGTCACTGGTCCGGATGGGACACGAGCGATTTTACGGGGCGCGACGGCTTCGATCCATGAGGGCGAGATCGTCGCCCTCATCGGCCCGTCCGGCTCCGGCAAGACGACGCTTCTCAATGTTGTCGGAGGATTGGAGCCGGCCTTCGCGGGCACTGTTCTCATCGACGGCGAGCCGGTGTGGAACCTTCCTGATGCGGGCCGCGCCGAGGTTAGAAGCAAAGGCATCGGCTACGTCTTCCAAGACTTTAATTTGATCCCCGATCTGAGCGTCGAGGAGAATCTCGCCCTGCCCCTCCTGATGCAGCCCCACCCAGCTGCGGAGCCGCGGGCCCGGGTGTTTGAGTTGTTGACGCGCATAGGATTATTAGATTCAGCCCGTACACGCGCCGATCGGCTTTCGGGCGGCGAGCGCCAGAGGGTCGCCATTGTCCGGGCTCTGGTGACGCAGCCGGAGATTGTACTAGTGGATGAGCCCACGGGCAATCTCGATGAGGAGATCGGGCATCGCGTCATCGAGATTCTCCTTGAGTACCGGGCGCAGCACCGCGCCACAATGCTCATCGCCACGCATGACGAACGTCTGAAACAGCAGGCGGATCGCACTCTGCAGCTCCGGGATGGAGTCCTTCATGCCTTGGCTTAAGCGACTACGCTTTTTCTACCTTCTCAATCGAGGAAGCCGGCGCAGGCTTGTGGCGGCCAATGTCGGACTCCTTATCGGGGTGACCTTGGTCACACTCTTCATCGCTTCAGGTCTCGGTCTTCGTACGCTCGTTCTAGATGGATTTCTGGGCGCGCTACCGCTTGACCAGATCAAGGTTGTTCCCAAGTCTATGGATATTGCCATTCTGCGTTTGGGGCGGCCGAAATTCCTCGGCGGAGGCACGCTCGATGAAGCGGCCGTGGAAAAACTCGTCTCCGATAAATCCGTGCAGGCGGTCTATCCGATCGCTTATGCCCGGTTTCCGATCCATCTCCATGCGGAGTTTCTCGGCTCCCAATACGGCACCGACACGTCGGTGCAGGGAATTGATCCGCGCTGGGTCGCTGATGAACTGCCTCAAGACGCCGCCTTCGTGTTTAACAATTCCCAACCGATCCCCATCCTCCTATCGCGCAAAGTACTGCAATTTTACAATGCGGGATTTGCCCCGGCGAACAACCTGCCGCGGCTCACGGGAAGAGCCGTTATCGGCCGCGAGGTCGCGATCGAACTCGGTATCTCATCGATTGCCGGCGATCTCGATCGATCGATCTCAAAGCAAGCGCTCATCGTGGGTCTTTCCGACCGGATCGATCCCTTCGCCGTCGCCGTGCCGCTCGCCATGCTGGATTACTACGACCGGCTCCTGCTCGACGAAGAGCGCAAATCCTACGATGCGGTTGTGATCCAGGCTTCTTCCCCGGGAGAAATCGCCCGTATCGAAGCTTTGGCGCGCAAACTGGGGCTCGAGATCACACCGGAATCGCATTTGGCGCGTCAGGTAGACGCTGGGATCAGCGTCGCCATCGTGGTCTTCAGCCTGCTCGGGGGAGTCATCATTGGGTTGTCTTTAATGAACGCCACGAACACGCTCATTCTGATCCTTCGCGAGAGGCGTTTTGAGATGGGCGTTGTGCGGGCGCTCGGCCTCAGTCAGCGGCGTCTCGTCGGACTCCTTGCCGCTGAAGCCGCGCTTGCGGGCGCGTTAACGGCCTTGATCGCCGTCGCCCTGAGCGCGGCGGTGCTGGCCCTGGGATCCCATTTTCTCGAAAGCTCCATCGGTCAGATCATGCAGACACCGATTCCCCTGAAGCTTCCCGGCTGGCTCATTCTTGCGGTGCTATGCCTGACCCCCGTCGTCAATGCACTCGCCGTCCTTGTTCCGGCGATGCGCTCTGTCAGCGGGAGTATCGCGCTTGCGCTGCGGCGGTAGCTGCTGCCCGCTATCCCAAATGACCGCAGGGGTGACTACGCAGACATGGGTTCATTGCCGCGGTGAATATGAACCATGCGGTCCACCAAAAGGGGTTAAGAATGGGTAAGCGGTCAGTAAACAGCACCCCATATATTCTTCGACGAAGGATGGGTCTTCTCTAAACTAGAGCTTTATCGATCTCTTCTGCGGTACACCGGTTGGGCAACAGCTTTTCGATTTCCTCGAGAGTCCCCGCCTTCGGC
>JAHJDP010000009.1 GCA_018831195.1 Candidatus Eisenbacteria bacterium
ATACTCGACGTGCGCTGTCGCAATCGTAATACCTCGCGCCTTCTCTTCCGGCGCTTTATCAATACTGTCGAAGGAACGTACTTCCGCCTGCCCCGTCTTCGCCAAATACATCGTGATCGCCGACGTTAGTGTTGTCTTTCCATGATCCACGTGCCCGATCGTTCCGACGTTCACGTGCGGCTTCGTCCGCTCAAACTTCGCCTTGGCCATCCTTCAATCCCCCCTACAGCAAGGACATCGTCCCAAGAGTTCCGCCCGTCAGGCGGCTCCCCGCTGACGCAGAATTTGTGTCGCGACCTCTTGGGGCACCGACTCATATCTCGCGAATTGCATTGAATATATTCCACGCCCCTGTGTCATTGACCGTAGACTCGTGGAATAACCGAACATTGCTTGCAGTGGCACGGAAGCGGCAATCGTCTGCGCTCCGTTCCGTTCAATAATGCCGCCGATCCGGCCGCGCCGGGATGTGAGGTCGCCGATAACATCACCCAAGGATGCCGAGGGTACGGTAACTTCCACATCCATGACCGGCTCCAACAGCACAGGGCTTGCCGCACTTACAGCTTCTTTGAAGGCCATCGATCCGGCGATACGAAACGCCATATCCGATGAATCAACCGGATGATGTTTTCCGTCAACCAACCGGACCTTCACATCGACGACGGGAAATCCGGCTGAAACACCTCCCGCCATCGCTTCAATGATACCCCGTTCAATGGCTGGGATGTACTCGGTGGGAATCGCCCCGCCGATAATCTTGTTTTCCCAAATAAACCCTTCCCCGGGCGCCGTCGGTTCGACCTCGAGAGTGATATCCGCAAACATCCCTTTTCCACCGGTTTGCTTTACAAGCCGGGTGCGTTTTTTAATAGATCTGGTGATCGTCTCGCGATATGAAACCTCAGGTTGGCCCACCTCGCACCGGGTATTGAATTCACGCGCCAGCCGATCCACCAAAATCTCGAGATGAAGCTCACCCATTCCGGCAATGATGGTTTGACTTGTTTCGGGATCCACTTTGACACGGAACGTCGGATCCTCATCAGCGAGCCGGTCGAGAGCCAGTCCCAGCCTATCCTGATCTTTTTGGCTCAGTGGTTTGATGGACACTTCAATGACAGGTTCGGGGAACTGCATTCCCTCTAAAATGATGGGATGATCGGGATCACAAATCGTATCGCCGGTGTGGGCCTTGGCCAATCCGACAATCGCTGCGATCTCCCCGGGACCGACTTCGGATTTCTCGATCCTGTTATTGGCATGCATTTCGAGGATACGCCCGACCCGCTGGCGGATCTCGCAGGATGAGTTCCACAACGTCTCACCCGTTTTCAATGTTCCCGAGTAAATCCGAACAAAGGCCAGCTTCCCAACATAGGGATCGGCCTGAATTTTAAAGACCATCCCGCTGAAAGGAGCCGCGGCATCAGGTTCGCGAAGCTCCACTTCCAACGTCTTTGGGTTCTCGCCTTTAACGGCAGGGATATCGCCTGGAGACGGAAGATAATCGATGACCGCATCAAGCAGTTTCCGAACACCTTTGTTCCGATAGGCGGCGCCGCAGAGAACCGGTGTGATTTTGTTATCCATCGTGGCTTTCCGGATCGCCCGCTTCAAGAGGACTTCAGGGATGTCGGCGCCGTCCAGATAAAGCGTCATCAGCTCATCGTCGTAGCCTGACATCTCTTCCACGAGGTGATCTCTGCGGCTGTAAGCTTCATCGGCGAGATCGTTCGGGATTTCAGTTTTGTTAAAGGTAGGGATTCCCGCTTCGTCGACATAGGTGAGTTGCTTCATTTCCACGAGATCAATAAGGCCATAGAAAATTTCGCCCAAGAAAACAGGCATGGTAAGGGGAACCGGATGCGCCCCCAATCTCTCCCGCATCATCTCCACAACATGTTCAAAATCAGCGCCGGTGCGATCCATCTTATTGACAAAAGCGATACGGGGAATTTCATACTTGTCGGCCTGGCGCCACACCGTCTCGGATTGGGGTTCGACGCCGCCGACAGCGCAGAAGACGGCCACCACACCATCCATAACGCGGAGAGATCGTTCAACTTCTACGGTGAAATCGACATGGCCGGGGGTGTCTATAATGTTAATCTGGTGCTTTTTCCAGAATGCAGATGTCGCGGCGGACGATATAGTAATACCCCGCTCCCGCTCCTGCACCATCCAGTCCATGGTTGCGGCGCCGTCATGGACCTCTCCCATCCGGTGAACCTTGCCCGTAAAGTACAAGACTCTCTCGGAAAGAGTGGTTTTCCCGGCATCAATATGTGCGGCGATGCCGATATTTCGAATGAGACCTAGATCCATGACAACCGTGCTCTTCTCCTCAAAATGGGTCTCAAAACGGGCGTACAGACCCGCCCGTCGCTCTTGCGAAACACAGATCCCGCCCCGGTTCGCAAGACCACGACCTCGCCTTTGAATAGCCGACCAGACTATGGTTAGGCTTCAAGCTTTTCCGGACCAGTCTCTCCGGTGTTTATATCCCGGAGATCAGGGCTGACGGATGGTCGGATCGACCAGTGGCCCGATAAATGCTTACCGATAAGACACCGGCAAGTCCCTCAGATGCTCCGTCAACCTTCTGGGAGCGGAACTCTCAAGCTTTTCTTCTTGTGGGTTCCACAGCCTTTAAAAGGCCAGATCGGTTTTTGTTCTTTCGGCCGGTAGGGCGTCCAGCCGAACCAATCTCCCCATGATAGGCCCCCAAGATTCAGGGGGCGGTTGTGACACCTAGAACCGGTAGTGGGAGAAAGCCTTATTGGCTTCCGCCATCCGGTGGGTGTCATCCCTCTTCTTGATCGAGGCGCCTTCGTTTTTGGCAGCCGCCATCATTTCAGCCGCGAGCTTGTCTCTCATCGAACCACCGGCCCGGGCTTTCGAGAAATTAATCAACCATCGAAGCGCCAGCGCCATTTTGCGCTCAGGCTTTACTTCAACAGGAACCTGATACGTCGCACCACCAACCCGGCGGCTTTTGACCTCGAGCTGCGGCTTGACATTATTAATCGCTTGTTTGAAGACCGTCAATCCATCTTGTTTCGTCTTGTCTTCAATAATATCAATGGCCCCGTAAAGGATCTGCTCTGCGACACTCCGTTTGCCACGCCTCATAAGACAATTAATGAAGCGCGTGATCATCACATTGTTATATCTTGGATCTGGTAATAAATCCCGTCGCTGAATTTTGGCTCGCCGTGGCATCCCTTATATTCCTCTACAATCGAATTACTTCTTCGGCCGTTTCGTTCCGTATTTCGAGCGGCTCTGAGTACGCCCATCAACGCCACTGGCGTCCAATGTCCCGCGCACGATGTGATATCGAACACCGGGAAGATCCTTAACACGTCCGCCACGAATCATCACCACGCTGTGCTCTTGGAGATTGTGGCCTTCGCCCGGGATATAGGCGGTGACTTCCATCTTATTTGTCAAACGGACACGCGCGACTTTCCGTAGGGCCGAATTTGGTTTTTTGGGTGTGGTTGTGTAGACACGCGTACACACACCCCGTTTCTGCGGACAGGCCTTCAGGGCCGGCGCAGAGTTCTTCTTCAAGATTACTTTCCGGCCTTTCCGGACCAGTTGATTTAGAGTCGGCACGTCTTGAAACCCCCTTGACACATGGACGTAGAGGAGAAGATCTCCTTTACGGCGCACAGAATTTGGATCATACGCTTCGGCCTATAAATCGTCAACCCCTAGTTTTCAAGAGCCGTTGAGGTTGACTCCACTTCATTCTCCATGGCGAGGAATTCTTCATCCTCTTCTTCAACACCATCTATAGGAACCGCGGTAATATTGCGATATTCCTTCCGGCCGGTCCCGGCGGGAATGAGAGCGCCGATCGCGACATTCTCCTTCAACCCCCGCAGGAGATCCACCGCGCCCCGGATGGCGGCATCGGTGAGAATCCTCGTCGTTTCTTGGAATGAAGCGGCTGCAACGAAGCTGCTGGTAGAGAGACTTGCCTTCGTTATCCCCAGAAGAAGCGGCCGGTGAGTTGCTGGGGTTCCACCCTCGGCTGAGACCCGGGCCTGCTCCTCCTCGAGCTCACTCCGATCAACCAAATCCCCTTCCAGGAACTGCGCATCGCCAGGATCCTCGATGCTGACTTTCTGAAGCATCTGCCGGACGATCAGTTCGATATGTTTGTCATCAATCCGTACACCCTGAACCCGGTAGACCTCCTGGGTCTCGTCGACGAGATAATCCTCTACTTCTTTGATACCCTTAATCTTAAGGATGTCGTGAGGATTCACCGCACCCTCGGTCAACCGTTCACCAGCCCGGACATAATCGCCATTTTGGACGAGGATGTGGCGGCTGGTCGGGATAAGATATTCTTGTGGTTCACCCACCTCTGGGTTTTCCACCAGGATCTTCCGCTGACCGCGCGTAATCTTGCCCCATTTCACAACGCCGTCAATATCGCTGATCGTGGCTTGGTCCTTCGGCTTACGAGCCTCCACGAGCTCGGAAACGCGCGGCAGACCCCCGGTAATGTCCCGGGTTCGGGTCGCCTCACGGCGGATTTTCGCCAGGACCTCACCGGCATCTACCTTCTGACCATTTCGGACCACCAAACGGGCGCCACTCGGAGGATAATAGGTCTCGATCTTGCCACCAACGCCGATGATCTCGATCTGGGGCTGAAGTTTCTTATTCTTGTCTTCAACGATTACCATCTCACGCTTCTTGGTCGTTTCGTCGACCTGCTCTTGGAGGGTGACGCGGTCCCGAATATCGACAAATCGGACAGTTCCGCTGTTTGTCGTGACGATCGGCGTATTATAGGTATCCCACTCAAAGAGCTCCTGATTCTCTTCAACCGACTGGCCGTCCATCACGCGTAGGACGGTCCCCAGCCGGATGCGGAATCGATCGCGGATAAATCCCGCTTCATCCCGAAGAATCAGCTCCCCGTTCCGGGGTACGACATTGACGAAGGTCCCATCCCGGCGCTCGACAATCTTCAATCCCTCATAATGAACCGTTCCCGTACACCGGGCGGTCACCTTGCTCTGCTCGACGATCAAGGAGGCCGCGCCACCGATGTGGAAGGTTCTGAGGGTCAACTGAGTGCCCGGCTCACCGATCGACTGGGCGGCGATGACACCGACCGCCTCCCCCTCGGAGACGAGCTTGCGGGTGCTGAGATCAGCGCCATAGCACATCGCGCAAACACCCCGGCGGGATTCGCAGGTGAGAACGGAGCGTACCGGAACCTTCTCGACAGCTGTTTCCTCGATCATGTCGGCCAGATCCTCGGTCACGAGCTGCCCGGCTTCGACGACGAGTTCATCCGTCTTGGGATCATAGACATCCTCACCGGCGACACGCCCGAGGATACGATCCTTCAACGGTTCAACAATCTCCTCCCCATCCTTTAGAACTGATTTCTCAAGACTACGGATGGTGCCGCAATCGTGCTCGGTGATAATCACATCCTGCGCGACATCGACAAGGCGGCGGGTGAGGTACCCGGCATCGGCGGTTTTAAGCGCCGTGTCGGCCAGACCCTTGCGGGCGCCGTGTGTCGAGATGAAGTACTCGAGAACCGTCAGTCCTTCTTTAAAATTCCTGAGAACCGGCTGTTCGATGACCTCGCCGGCTCCACCGGTCACTTTCTTTTGGGGCTTGGCCATGAGGCCGCGCATACCGCAAAGCTGCCGGATCTGCTCTTTGCTGCCTCGGGCGCCGGAATCGGCCATCAGCGCGATGGGGTTGAAGCCGTGCCCGACTTTCCTAAGCCCTTCGATCGTGACATCCTCAACCTCGTTCCGGGCGCGCGTCCAGATATCGGTGATGCGGTTGTGCCGCTCGGCCCCCGTCATGGCGCCGCGACGCCACTGCTCGTTAATCCGGTTGACCTCTTCCTGCGCCTTGCCGACAATAACTGTCTTTTCCGGCGGGACAACCAAATCATCGATTCCGACCGTCAGACCCGCGCGTGTCGCAAAGGCGAAACCCATATCTTTGAGATCGTCCAGGAACTGCGCCGTGCGTTTCTTTCCCAGTTTTCGGAAGGAATAGGCAACTAGGTTTTCCAGAGATTTTTTGTCAAACGTCTTGTTGACGAATCCCAATTCCTCAGGAAAAATTTCGTTAAAGAGAACAATCCCCACTGTTGTGTTGACCAACTTGCCCTTGATCCGGCACTTGATCCGGGCGTGCAGCTCAACGACCTCGTGATCATGGGCGATTCGAACCTCATCAGGACTGGAGAAGATCATCCCCGTGCCCTTCGTATTCGATTTCGGCCTTGTCAAGTAGTTGCATCCCAAAACAATATCCTGACTCGGCGTCGCCAGCGGGCGCCCACTGGCCGGCGAGAGGATATTTTGGGTCGCCATGATCAACTCCTTCGCCTCAATCTGAGCCACAAAGGAGAGCGGGATGTGCACCGCCATCTGATCGCCGTCAAAGTCGGCGTTGAATGCGGTGCAAACCAGAGGGTGAATCCTGATCGCCTTGCCTTCCACCAAAACCGGCTGGAAAGCTTGGATACCGAGACGGTGCAGTGTCGGCGCGCGGTTGAGAAGAACCGGGTGATCTTTAACAATCTCACTCAGGATCTCCCACACTTCAGGACGTTCGCGCTCGACAAGGCGCTTTGCGCTCTTGACCGTTTGTCCGGACTCCTCAAGACGTCGGATGATAAAGGGCTTGAACAATTCAAGGGCCATACTCTGAGGTATGCCGCATTGATGCAATCGAAGTTCGGGCCCGACAACAATAACGGAACGGCCCGAATAATCGACCCGCTTGCCCAATAGGTTTTGGCGGAAACGTCCCTGCTTGCCTTTAAGCATGTCGGATAGTGACTTGAGGGGGCGGTTGCCTTGTCCCCGCACGGCACGCGCGCGGCGGCCATTGTCAAAGAGGGCGTCAACCGCCTCCTGGAGCATCCGCCTCTCATTTCGGAGAATGACCTCCGGGGCACGGATTTCCATGAGCTTCTTCAACCGGTTATTCCGGTTAATCACCCGGCGATAAAGATCGTTCAAATCGGATGTCGCGAACCGGCCGCCTTCCAGGGGCACCAGAGGCCGCAGGTCGGGAGGAAGGGTGGGCACCGCTTCCAAAATCATCCATTCGGGCTTATTGCCGCTCTTGCGGAAAGCCTCGACGATCTTGAGCCGCTTTAAGGTGTCTTTCTTCCGTTGAGCCGATGTCTCCAATCGAACGCGGGTACGAAGTTCGTTGGACAGCTCTTCCAACTCCAATTTCTGGAGCAGTTTTCGAACCGCTTCAGCGCCCATCATCGCTTCGATATGGATACTCTCATCCTGCATGAGACGTTGATATTCGTCCTCTTGGATGAGGTCCTTTTCTTTATAACCTGAGTTTCCCGGTTCGATGATGACGTACGATTCGTAATAAAGGATGCGCTCCAGCTCGCGCACCGACATATCCAAGAGGTGCCCGATCCGGCTGGGGACTCCTTTGAAATACCAGATATGCGCGACGGGAACGGCCAGCTCGATATGACCCATTCGTTCACGACGGACACTCGACCGTGTCACCTCGACCTGGCATTTGTCACAGACGACGCCGCGATAGCGGATCATCTTGTAGCGCCCGCAACTGCAATGCCAGTCCTTCACGGGACCAAAAATCTTTTCGCAGAACAGACCATCCCGCTCGGGTTTAAAGGTGCGGTAGTTTATTGTCTCCGGCTTAAGAACTTCGCCGTGGGACCACGAGCGAATCGTCTCCGGTGAGGCAAGACTGATTCGAATCGTAGAAAAATCAAACTTCCGCCGCGTCTCCCTTCCCTCCCCCCGCATCGCCATCAGCGGTGTTTCGGGTCTTGCGCTGGGAACCCTGAAATCGGTGGATTCCTGCATGCTGGGTCTCCCTCCTTGTTTCGGGATTAGGGTAGGACCAAAAAACCACTCAGGCCCGGTGGGCGCTACTCAAACTGAACATCCAAACAAAGACTTTTCAGTTCTCGAACCAAAACGTTAAACGACTCGGGCACGCCTGGCTCCGGTGGATTATCGCCCTTGACGATGGCCTCGTACATTCGAGACCGTCCCTCTACGTCATCGGACTTCACCGTGAGAAGTTCCTGCAATGTATAAGCCGCTCCGTAGGCCTCGAGCGCCCAGACTTCCATCTCGCCGAAGCGCTGACCGCCGAACTGGGCCTTACCGCCCAGCGGCTGCTGCGTGACGAGTGAATAGGGCCCGATCGACCTGGCGTGGATCTTGTCGTCGACTAAGTGGGAAAGTTTCATCATATAGATCTGTCCCACCGTGACACGCTCATGAAACCTGTCGCCCGTGCGGCCGTCGTACAACTCGATCTTGCCGTCTTCCGGCAGCCCGGCTTCACGGAGGGTCTCTTTAATCTCCTCCACTGTGGCGCCTGCGAAGACCGGTGTTTGTGTTTGAATATTGAGCTTTTGGGCCGCCCAGCCGAGGTGCGTTTCCAGGATTTGCCCGATATTCATACGGCTAGGAACGCCCATTGGATTGAGAACGATTTGTACGGGTGTCCCATCGGGCAGGTAGGGCATATCCTCTTCGGGTAGAATCTTGGAGACAACACCCTTGTTGCCGTGCCGTCCGGCCATCTTGTCACCGACGGAAAGCTTGCGCTTCTTGGCCACAAAGACCTTAACAAGCTTCACGACGCCGGGAGGAAGTTCATCGCCACGGCTGACTTTTTCGATCTCCTTCTCAAGGTCTCTATCGACGCGCTCAATGGCGTCCCGGGCGGCATCCATGATCTGCCAGAATCGATCATTTATTTTGGTCTCTTTGGCTACCGGCGAACGGTACAAGATGGTGTTGAATTCAAAGTCCTTGAACATATCGTCCGAGCCCTTGCGTCCGGCACGGAAAAGCATCTCGCCGTCCGGCGATTGGATCCGTTCAAGAACTTGGCCGTTCAAAAGAGAAGCCAACCCTTCGTTCCGGCTCTGATGAATCTGCTGTATCTCTTTGCGGGCGAGACGGCGGAATCGTTCGGTTTTCCGGCGTTCCTGTTTCTTCGCAGTCTCGTCTTTCTCCTTACGGGAGAAAACCTTAATGTCAATGACGACCCCTTCCATTCCTGGAGGGGCTTTGAGACTTGCGTCTCTGACATCACCGGCTTTCTCGCCGAAGATGGCCCTGAGAAGTCTTTCTTCCGGGGTCAGGTCGCTCTCACCCTTCGGCGTCACTTTGCCGACGAGGATGTCGCCGGCCCGAACCCACGATCCAACGGTAATGATCCCGTCCTCATCGAGAAACTTGAGGGCGTCTTCACCGACATTGGGGATTTCACGCGTGATTTCTTCCATCCCCCGTTTGGTATCCCGGACCTGGAGTTCAAATTCCTCGATATGTATCGAGGAAAAAATATCGTTTTTTATAAGGCCCTCGCTGGCCAGGATAGCATCCTCAAAGTTGTATCCGCCCCATGGCATGAAGGCGACCAGGATATTGGCGCCCAGAGCGATTTGGCCCTGAGCCGTTGCCGGCCCGTCGGCGATCGGCGCACCCGCCTCGACCACCTGGTCTTTGACAACCGTGGGTCTTTGATTAATACAGGTGTCCTGGTTTGAACGCTTGAACTTGGTTAATGTATAAACATCGAGTCCCCGGAATTTGGAGAACTCGTCCGTCGGATCGGCTTCGGAAGGATTGAAACGAATCGCGATGCTTTCACTCGTAACCCACTCCACCTTACCGCCGCGCCGCGCCAATAAAACCGCTCCTGAATCGCGCGCGACTTTCCCTTCCAACCCGGTCCCAACCAGCGGCGCCTCGGTCTTGAGGAGGGGCACCGCCTGGCGTTGCATGTTAGATCCCATCAGAGCGCGATTCGCGTCATCATGCTCGAGGAAAGGAATCAGCGCCGCGGCCGGACTCACCGTCTGTAGCGGGGAAACATCCATCAGGACCACGTCTTTCGGGTCCTTCATCGGAAATTCACCGCGATGCCGGCAGCTGATGCTCTCATTCAGGAATTTGCCGTTCGCATCGATCGGCTCATTCGCCTGAGCGATGACAATATCGTCTTCGGTGTCGGCGGCAATATATTCGAGCTCCCGCGTGACAATGCCCTTTTTTACAATCCGGTAGGGCGTTTCCAGGAAACCCAAGTCATTCACGCGGGCGTAGCTGGCAAGACTGCTGATCAGACCGATGTTCGGGCCTTCCGGGGTTTCAATGGGGCACATCCGGCCATAGTGGGTATAATGAACATCCCGGACTTCGAACCCCGCCCGCTCGCGGGTCAATCCACCCGGTCCCAGGGCGCTGAGCCTCCGTTTATGTGTCAGCTCCGCCAGCGGATTCGTTTGATCCATGAACTGGCTCAACTGGCTCGATCCGAAAAAGCTCTGAATAGCCGCCGAGACAGTCCGCGCATTGATAAAGTCTGTGGCGTTCACGCCCTCGGGATCCTGCAAACTCATTCTCTCGCGAATGATGCGCGCCATACGAGCCAAGCCCGTATTAAACTCCTTCGACAGCAGCTCACCCACTGATCGGACTCTTCGATTTCCGAGATGATCAATATCATCCGTATCAACAAAGCCCATCTCCTCATCACCCGTCCTCAAGAGGAGGAGGTACTTGAGGATCGCGATGAAGTCTTCTTTGCTCAGTGTGGTGATCTCGTCGCCGGGGGGCGCAAAGTCAAACCGCTTCATTCGTTCTTCAGGACCAAGAAGCTTTTTGTGGAAGAGCTTCCGGTTAAGCTTATAACGTCCGACCTTCCCTAGATCATATCGTTTGGGATTAAAGAAGAGCCGAACGAGGATCTCTCTCGCCGCCTCAAACCTTGGGCTTTCACCGGGCCGGATAAGATTGTAGATTTTCGCAAGTGCTTGTTCCTCGCTCTTTGCGGGATCCTTTTCCATCGTCTTGCGAATGACGTCGGCATCTTCCTCTTCAGGAAGCGTATAGACCTTGATGGCGTTCTCCGCCCCGCCGACAGCCTTATGAATCCGTTTCAGAACCTCTTCATCTTTGATCTGCTCGTTGACCTCGAGCAGGATCTCGCCCGTTTCAGGATCAACGATATCCTCTGCGGCGACGCGACCAACAAGACTCTTCATTTTCTTGGAGCGGGGTCCCGCGAGCTGAACCGTCTCGACCGGATAGAAGAGATCAAGGATATCTTTGTCCGTCACGATACCGAGAGCGCGCAACAAGGTCGTTGCCGGCAACTTTCGCTTCCGGTCGATATGAACATAGAGGATATCTTTAACATCCAGGCTGAACTCCACCCACGATCCCCTATACGGAATAATCCGTGCGGAAAACAGGCGCTTCCCATTGGGGTGGATCGACTGATCAAAAAAGACACCGGGGGACCGGTGGAGCTGACTGACGATGACCCGCTCCGCTCCATTAATGACAAAGGTGCCTTTATCGGTGATCAGCGGCAATTCGCCAAGATAGACCTCCTGAGGTTCCAGGATCTCCTTCTCCACCTTCTTGCCATCAACATCCTCACGAACTCTCAACCGGAGCTTAACTTTTAGGGGAACCGAATAGGTAAGGTCGCGCTCCTGGCACTCCTCAACCGTATATTTCGGTTGCCCCAAGCTATAGGAGACAAACTCCAGCGAGAAAAGCCCGCGGCTGTCCTCGATGGGGAAAATGGTCGTAAAGACTTCCTGCAGCCCCATCCTTCTTCGGTCCTCCGGAAGGGTGTCCTTCTGAAGAAACTTATCAAAAGATTGAAGCTGTACAGCCAGAAGGTTGGGGAGCTCCAGCTCCCAATCTTTGTCAATCTTGGAAAAGCTGCGCATGGACTTGATGGTCGATGGCATCATGCCTCCATTTCAAAGACCGGGAACCCCAAGGATTCATCCCCGAGGCGCGAGTGAGTGTCCTGTGTCAGAACCAAGGCCGTGATGACTCGATCTTTACTACTTGATCTCAACGGTAGCGCCGACTTCTTCGAGTTGGGCCTTGATCTTCTCGGCCTCTTCCTTGTCCACGGCTTCCTTAACCGCCTTGGGAGCTGAGTCAACCAGCGCCTTGGCTTCCTTCAAGCCCAGATCCGTGATCGTACGGACGACCTTGATGACCTGGATCTTCTGGTTTCCGACAGCGGAAAGAATGACGTTAAACTCAGTCTGCTCTTCCTCGGCGGCCGCAGCGGCGGGACCGGCGACCATCGCCATGGGAGCGGCGGCCGTAACACCAAACTCTTCTTCGATCTCTTTAACTAAGGTGGAAACCTCCATCATCGAGGCATTGCGAATCCAGCCTAAGACATCGTCCTTCGTGATCGTAGACTCCGACATGACTTCCTCCTCCATCTAAGCGATAGGATGTACTCGATAATGCATGAGTGGCAATCCCTGGGGATGGCCACCCCACAACAGCTTCCGCGCGTCATTCGCCTCAGCTGTTGCGACTCTTCGCCACCTGGTCCAAGACGTTGGCCAGATCACGCAATGGGGCCTTTAGGACCGACACAAACTGCGTCAGCGTTCCTTGGATAGCCCTCAGGAAATTGCTGAGAAGTATATCTCTCGGCGGGAGACTGGCCAGGGTCTTGATCTCCTCCGCTTCAAAAATCTTCCCTTCTACAAAAGCAACTTTGACCTCCGGACCCTTATGCTCCTTCGCAAAATCGGTCAGCACGCGAGCCGGAGCGACCTCATCGGTTTCGGATGTCGCCAACGCATTGGGACCCTTAAAATAGGCAGGTAGATCGTGGATCTCCAATTTCTCGGCGGCAAATCGCCCGAGGGTGTTCTTTATCACCTCAAACCGGATGCCCGCCTTTCGGCATATCTGGCGCAACTCGGTAATCGTCGCGACGTCCATCCCGGAGTAGTCAGCGAGATAAACTCCCTTGGCGGACTTCAGAACGGCCACGATTTCATCGACCTTCTTCTCTTTATCTGCTCTTTTCAGCATCGCCTTAATTCCCCTTAGATATCCGACAGATCCACACGCACGCCGGGACCCATCGTGGAAGAAATGGTGACCGTCCGGATGTATTGGCCCTTTGCGGCGGATGGTCTTAAGCGCAGGACCTCCGTAAGAAAAGCCCGGGTGTTTTCGACGAGCTTAGAAGTATCGAAAGAAGCCTTCCCGGTCGGGACGTGAAGATTTCCGCCCTTATCCACCTTGAACTCGATCTTTCCGCTCTTTACTTCCTCAACCGCTTTCGCGACATCAAATGTCACCGTTCCGGCCTTGGGGCTTGGCATCAAACCACGGGGACCGAGAATCTTTCCCAATTTGCCGACACTACCCATCATGTCCGGTGTCGAAACAACCCGATCGAAATCGAGCCATCCGCCCTGGATCTTCTTGATCAATTCGTCGTTCCCCACGAAATCTGCGCCGGCTTGTTCCGCCTCGGTAACCTTCTCACCCTTGGCAAGGACCAGCACCCTCACCGTCTTACCGGTCCCATGCGGAAGAACCACGGTTCCCCTGACCATCTGATCGGTATACTTCGGGTTCACGCCCAAGCGGATGGAGACCTCCATCGTCTCATCAAATTTGGCTTTCGCATTCGTCTTGGCGAATTCCATCGCTTTTTCCAACACGAGAGGTCCGTTGGATTTGGCTCTCTCTTCAACGATGGTCTTATATCTCTTACCGTGCTTCATCTTCTGCTCCCCAGAGTGGTGAAGTGGTCCTCTTCGCCTCCGTCAAACTCTTTTATAGTTATTGCATATGGAAAAATGGGCTCGGCGCCGCCCGCACCGGGAATCGTCGGAGATCTTAAGATTCCTCTAAGATCTCGATACCCATGCTGCGCCCTGTGCCCTCGATCATCCTCATTGCCGCCTCGATGGACGCGGCATTGAGATCTTCCTGCTTCTGTTCAGCGATCTCACGGAGCTGCTGGCGCGTGACCGTGCCAACCTTGTTCCGATTCGGCTCGCCGGAGCCCTTGGCCAGATTCGCCGCCTTCTTGAGAAGAATCGAAGCTGGAGGACTCTTTGTTATGAAACTGAAAGATCGATCTTTGTAGACCGAGATGACGACCGGGATAATGAGACCCGATTTGTCCTGCGTCTGTGCGTTAAACGCCTTGCAGAACTCCATAATATTGACCTGGTGGGTGCCCAGTGCCGGACCCACCGGAGGTGCAGGGTTGGCCGCGCCTGCGGGAATATGAAGTTTGATGAAGGCTACCGCTTCTTTCTTCGCCATGAATATCTCCCAGTCACATCTGCTTAAGTTTTGGGGTAAGCGGGATTTCCGAAATCCCTCCCCCTCTAGCTCAATTAGATCGGTGCAACCTGCATAAAGTCGAGCTCTACGGGCGTCGCCCGCCCGAAGATGCTGACCATGACACGTAGTTTTCCTCTTTCCAAGTTAATCTCATCGACGGTGCCGACAAAGTCGGCAAACGGCCCGTCGATGACCTTGACGCTTTCCCCGACCTTGAAGGGTGCTTCCGCCATGATCGGACGACGCTCACGAACCTCTTCACCCCGGATGCGCCGGACCTCCATCTCGGAAAGAGGCGCTGGAAACTTGTCTCCTCCAACAAAATGAGTCACGCCGGGAACACCTTGAACGAGATTTCGTGTTTCTTCTGTCAACTCCATTTCGACCAAAACGTAACTTGGGAAGGTCTTCCTTTTAGTAACCGTCTTCTTGCCATTTTTAAGAACCGCGAAATCTTCGGTGGCGACAAGAATTTCACCAAATTTATCTTGGAGCTGGTTGTATTGGATCAGACGTTCGAGGTTGGCTCTAACCTTCCCCTCATGACCCGAATATGTGTGAACAACATACCAATTCTTCGCCATATTCTTAAGATCCTGCTCCTGTTGATCCTTTATGATCATTCTAACCGCCACCACACCCTTTCATCAGCCGTTCCATTAACCGGGGGTTTACAGAACGAGACCTACGATGCGGCCGACGATCTGATCCACGACAAAGATAAAGAAGGTGATGAAGAAAACGGCAATGATCACCACCCATGTCGAGGCCTTCATGTCTGCCCATGATGGCCAGGTGACTTTCTTGCTTTCTACGGCGACCTCACTAATAAAGGTCCTCAATTCAGTAATCTTGGACATGAAACTCCTACCCAAGGATCAATCCCTAGACTTCAACAAAATCCAGAGGCGCATTCATTTTGTCGAATACGGTCCGGATTCTTGCCAGTTTCAGGAAATCCCCTTAACGAGATTCCTTGTGAGGCGTGTGCTTCCGACAAAACGGACAGTACTTCTTGAACTCAACCCGATCCGGATGCGTCCGCCGGTTCTTTAACGTTGTGTAATTGCGGCGTTTGCAATCACCACAGGCAAGGATAACAAGTTCTCGCGGCATTACGGCTCCTACTCCCCATCAAGCCTTCGTCACACCGACTCTCAGGTGAACTTACTCAATAATTTCGGTGACGACGCCGGCACCCACCGTGCGACCGCCCTCACGAATCGCGAACCGCAGCTCCTTCTCCATGGCGATCGGGGTGATCAATTGCCCTGTAATCTCAACATGATCGC